>JAZOMF010000020.1:0-28598 GCA_045653805.1 Eubacteriales bacterium | reverse complement strand
ATCTTGCCTTTTACAAATACGAAAACGTGGTTTCGGCAGAGCTCTCAAAAAGCGTTAAAAGCATTGGCGATTATGCGTTTTCCGATTGTGAGGCCCTTGAAATGATAAACCTCGGCGGAGTCGAGTATATTGGAAAGAGCGCCTTTGCAAGATGCTCTAGCCTTACGAGCATACGATTGCCGCAAACCGTTAAAACGATCGATGATAAGGCGTTTTACCGTTGCACGGGGCTTGAGTCCGTGTATATTCCCGAATCGGTGTCGAGCCTTGGTAATATGATATTCACTTATTGCGACAATCTCATTGGCGCATCTTTGCAGGCAAGAGTGGAAAGTATTCCCGAGTGGATGTTTTACGGTTGTCAGAGTCTCTCCGAGGTGGTACTTGGAGAAGATATCAAGAGCGCGGAGGACCAGGCGTTTTACGGCTGTGATTCCTTCACATCTCTGTATTATCCCTCTGGAAGTGAGAACACTCTGGTAGAATCTATCAAAAGCACGAGTATAAGCACCTTTTCAGATCAGAATCTGAGAACAGACTCACCTACCGACAATGCGCTTGAGGGGGCAAATGCTACGATTGACGGTATGTTGATAACCCAAACCGACACAACGCTGATCGAGGGGAAGGGGTCTATAACGTCGATCGACGTAACCACTAAGCGAGAATTCAAGGATGGAGTCTTTGAGGACATCTCTTCTTCCGTTGCGATAGAGGCGCGTATTGATTCCGATGCAGGCTGGGATGAATTGGTCTCTCAAATACAAAATATCTTGGGTAAGGAAGATTATGCCGGAGGAATGGTATACGTTCTGGTAAAGCAACAAACGGGACAGAGTATTCCCCAAAATGTGCTTGCCGCGCTTCGGGGCGCCAAAGTGCAGCTTGATATACGCCTGCCTGATGGCTCGCTTTTTGGTGTTGATTGTGAGAGACTGACCTATCAGAGTGAGATCAACGATCAGCACTCTCTCGGCTGCACCGTTACCAAGGACCCAGCGCTGGCTCAAAAGCACAACGAGGTGCTTGAGGGTGCGGAAACTTATAAGGTCAATTACGGCAACGATATTAATGTGAATTTCTCAAATGGCATTTTCGTTGGCGAGGATAATGCACACAAGGTGGCAACAATATACGTTGAAAAATCAGATGGAACTCTCGAAAGAGTTCAGTCTGCGGTGGTCGATCGAAACGGAAATGCAACCTTTTATATCCAATCCGTAGCGGCGGACACTCAGATAGTACTTGCTGTTAACGTCAAAGGAGAGACGATAGAAAACGCTATCATTCCCGATTCTATGGCAGTTGACAATTACGACCTTCTGGAAAGATATCGACCTATAGAATATGCGCCTGCTGAGGAGCGAGTTTTTTTCGGTCTAAATTCATGGCAGTTTGCTCTTGTGGTTTTAGGTGTTATGTCAGGTATAGTTATTATCGTTTCGATAATATCTGTCATAATCTATAGAAAAAAGAGATTGGAACTTATGAATCGAATGCAAATGGTTCCGCGTGAAAACAAATAGTTTTAAAATCAGTGTTACTTGTAAATTCAAGAAAACAGTTAAATAAACAAATATAAGCCCGATGTTTTTGAATCTTTTGGTCCAAGAACATCGGGCTTATTGACTAAATGCGTTTTTTGTTATTATATTAATTGAAATTGCTTATTGTTTACGGAGAGATTAGGCTATCGTTTGGATGTGATTATAAGATTATTTGCGGCAGGATTTTGAGATTGTTTCGTAGCTGCATACGGGTTTTGTTCATCTAATGTTATTATTGATGCGACGCCGTTTTGAGGCGATAATTTGTCCTAATAAACAAGAATAAGCGCCAAGAATGCTTATTCATAAAATTGAAAAAAATATTTTCAGTTTTGTCATCAAATCAAAGAAAAAAATTAATATTGCGTCTGAACAATTCTTGGAGGTTGCTCCATTTCAAAGCCTATTTACCATCAATTTCCATTTTTTAAGCGATTTTGAGCTGATTTTTTACATGAAAAAATTAAGTTTTTTGGAAAAATGTTGATTTTAGTCAAAAAAATTGTTAACGAAGTGTGCACATTCCAAAAAAATAATTGACAAAAGACACAAAATATCAATAGACAACGATTGTAAAATTGTTCATAATGCTAAAGCAAACTGATGAATATTGACTTTTTATGCGATTTGGAGTATAATTATATCGAAAATGATTTTTAATTGTATGAACAAACAATGAAACGCCGACTAAACGAACCAGTGTTTTTGTTGACAAGACCTAATGTGTGAGGGATATAAGTATGGAGAATTTGATTTTTGCGGCATCGGCGATTGGTATAGCCGGGCTATTGGTTGCAGTGTTGTTTCTTTTGAATCGATTTAAAATAAAATTGACACGTGTTATCAAGCCGATGTCAGTGGTGCTGTTTGTGGTATCGTTTTTGCGATATTTGTACGCACAGGCCGCAATTTACAATTTGAGAGGGCTGACGGATGTACTGTCGCCCTTTAATGCTGAAGCGGTTAATGTGCATAGAACTGCATTTGCGGTTATCTTGGTTTGGTTTTCTTATGCCGCTATATTGACCACGGTGGTAAGTGCATTTTTCGATTTCAAAACACTCAGAAGAATAGTTAATCTCTTTTCGTTGCCGTTTTTTGCGGTAATGCTGGTGTTCTTCGAAACCTATGCAATAGCGACTGTTGGATCTGAAGCGTATAATCTCTCAAACGCCAGACTTTGGATCATGGCGTTTGAAATCGGCTTAGCACTTGCAATAATCGGAGGAAATATTATTTCCGATGAAAGATTTGAGGTGCCCCGTAGCTTTAAGGACGTAGGTAATTATTTCTATGGCCTTATTGCTGCGATCATCGCCATTATGCCGTGCTACGTGCCTCAGGCATTCTTTGTTGGCATAGATCCTTCGCTCCAGCTTTATGATATTACTCCCGAGCACAGATTTATGCTTTACATAGCGATCATTCTTCCCGTGGTCGGTTATTTGCTTCTTCGCAACAAGCCTGTTGAGGTCAACAGAATGATCCTTATATATATGTCGGTAGCTTTCTTGTGGGTGTATATCGGCAGAAGAGAATTGTACGAGTTCAAGGATATTTCCAAGTGGCCGCTCCATCTTTGCAATACCGCAATGTTTTTGGCTCCTATGTGTTTGGTGTTCAAGATGAAGAAATTGTTCAACTTCACGTTGTTCATAAACGTTATAGGCTCGCTGTTTGCTATGCTGATGCCTTATGAGCTTGTTGAGTGGAATGCCATTGGAACCGAGCGCGTTTCGTTCTGGTTAAACCACTACGCGGCGTTTGGTATGCCTCTTTTGATCATTTCACTCAAGATATTCCAGCGCCCCAAATTCAAGCAGTGGATATATGCGCTCGTAGCGCTTGTAGTATATTACTTTTCGATGCTGTTCACCAACGCTTACCTTTTGGCAAAAACAGGATCGAACCCCGATTTCTTTTTCACCAACAGTGATTTTATAGTATCCAAGCTTGGCGATTGGGCAGAAAACACTCGTCAATTTGTTATAACCATCAACTTTGACGGTTATAACCTTGTATTCCATCCGATATATCAATCGATATTCTTGCTGGTATATGTAGCTATTACGGTGGGAATGTGGTTCTTGTTTGGAATATTGTTTGCTGCCATAGATGCAGATGAAGACAGAAGTAAGAGAGAAAAGGATTATAGAAGAATGAAAAAAGACCTTAAGAAATATCTTGGCGGCAAGCCAGACGCAGCCAAGGTGACAGGAGATGAAACACCCAGTCTTGTTCTCCGTAATTTCTCCAAGAGATACGGAAGCAACAAGCACTATTCGGTTAATGACGTTTCCTTTGAAGTAAAGGGTGGCGAGATATTCGGCTTCCTTGGTCCTAACGGTGCGGGTAAGTCAACAATTATTAAGAGTATGGTAGGAATACAGACCATAACCTCCGGAAACATAGAGATCTGCGGATATGACGTTGAGAAGCAGCCGGTTGCGGCAAAGATGAATACCGCGTTCGTTCCCGACCACTATGCTCTTTATGAAAACCTGACGGGAAGAGAATATATCAACTATATAGCCGACCTTTTCGGAGTCAGCAAAGCTGAACGAGATGAGTTTATCAACAAATACGTTGAGGTGTTCCAGCTTACAGGCGCATTTGACAACCAGATGAAGACCTATTCTCACGGTATGAAGCAGAAAATCACCATTATGTCTGCCTTGGTTCACAATCCCAAGGTGTGGATTCTTGACGAGCCTCTTACCGGTCTTGACCCCACCAGTATCCACGAGGTTAAGGAGTGCATGAAGGAGCATGCCGCAAAGGGCAACATTGTATTCTTCAGCTCTCATATTATCGACGTGGTTGAAAAGCTCTGCGACAAGATTGCGATTATCAAAAAGGGACAGCTTCGTGCATATAAGTCGATGCAGGAGCTTAACGAAAACGGAATCGATCTTGAGCAGTACTATCTCAGCATTATTTATGACGGCAACGATGAGCACGTTCCTTATGTGGAATCCGAAGCCGATGTCAAGGTGGAGGCTGATGCATGAAAAGCCTTTACATTCTTGTAATGATGCAGTTGAAGGAGCAGTTGAACCTAAAGCGTTATAAGAGCAATTTAAAGTTTTTCAACATTATGCTCGCTTCTCTTGGAGAAATTTTAAAGTTCGTTTTGATAGTCGTTCTTTGCGGAGCGTTTCTTATCGTATATAAGAGCCTTCTTTCTCTCAACGGAAGCGTTGCACCTCTTAGCGTTATATCACTGGTCTTTTCTGCGATGCTTGTGATGTCGATAATATCCTGCACCGCAGGTCTTACCAAATCTATGTACTATGCAAGAGATAATGCCGTGCTTTTAACTCTGCCGTGTACCCCCTTGCAGGTTTATCTTTCCAAGCTGATCATATTTTTTATATTTGAAGTGAAGAGAAGTCTTTCCTTTGTTGTTCCCATGTTTTTGGCGTATTTCATAACTATGGGATACTTCTGGGAGGGTTCTTATAATTCCGCGTGGCCATATATCTGGATGCTGTTCTGCGTGCTTTGGATATCTTTGTTCACGGTTGCTATTGGTGCCGTGTTATCTATCCCCGCTATGTGGATAGGCAATTTCTTTCGACAGCAGAAATGGCTTCAGATAACGGCGCTTGTTCTCACCGTAACTCTTGTGGTGCTGGCGGTGTTCGTTGGCATTTCGCTCATCCCCGACAATATTGACTTAGTTGCTGAATGGAGCTCGTTTTTCTGGAAGATAATGAATTTCCTGGATGTTTATTCGGGATATGAAAGCGAATCCAAGCCGTTCTATGATAATTTCTTGCAGCTCTATTCTGACGTTGTTGGATTGTTTGGAAATCAATTCCGAGGCGTTTTTGACGCCGTTGGCAAATTCCTTGCCGAAAATGACGGCGTTAAGACTGTCATTGACGGAGGATTGAAGCCTATATTGCAGTCGAACTTTAAGCTTACCAATATGATCATGGGTAGTGAGCCCACAGGTAATTCTTTCACCCCGATCAAATATGACATACCTCAAACTGCTACCACGTTTTGCTCGTTGTTAGCGGTGACATTGACGATATTGGGAATGGGATTACTTATCGTTCGTCCTCTTTTCTACAAGATGGCGAGTACTCCCTTTGAGTATCTCAAGAAGAGCGTTAAGCCCAAGAAAAACAGGGCTAAAACTAAGGTTTTCTCTTCTGTTTATACTAATTTCCTCATTACCGTTAAAAACACAAATACAATATTTGCTAACGTAGGAGTTTTGATCTCCGTTCCCATGCTCATTTTCCTTCTTAACAAGATATTCCTTGCTATGAAAACCAGAGAAATGGGAGACAACATGATAATTGCGTTTAACCTGCTTATCATACTTCTTGTTGTCTTGAACTCCAACTGTTCTATAGCAAGCCTGTTTTCGAGAGATGGACAGAGCAGCTATCTTATCAAGACTCTGCCCTCAAAATACACGTTGCCCGTAGTTGCCAAGCTGTTGCCTAACACTACGTTTGGAGCGTTAGCTATTCTCGCGACCGCACCCGTGCTGTTGACGACTTTGCCCTTGACAATAGTGGATGTGGTACATATAATTTTAGCAATAGAATTTATTTTCATAGCCCACATGTTTTATTCTGCGCAGCTTGACCTGATGAATCCTCAAAGGCGGCTTTACGCAAGCGTGGGAAGCACAGTTTCTAACCCTAACGAAACTAAATCCACCGTCTCCGCGTTTTTGATTTCTTTCCTTACCGCGGTGGCAATATTCCTACTCCTTTTTGAGGGAGAAGGCCACGTTTATTCCAAGCTTATTTTTGTAGCCCTTGGTGCGCTTATCTATCGAACCTGGATGTTCTTCTCAATGCTGAAGCTTTATTATAAGGAGAAATAATTGTGAAAAAATCAGTAGTTATTATTATTGCACTTATATACGTAGCTTCTATCGCCCTTGTAAGCTTCTTTGGATTGCAGTTCAAGGTGTTTGAAGAGGTTATCTCCGTTGAGCGTATAGAAATCACCAACGAAGGACAGAAATACAGCGAAACACTTGGAGACTATATAGTTATTTATCCCGATGAAAATGGGGAGAGACGTGTTAAAATAGATTATCGTGTTTATCCGGACGATGCTACAAAGATGGCAGTAGATTTTGCTTATGAAGAGGTAGATTACGCCACTGTAGACGAAAACGGAATAGTTACATTTACCAGTCCCGGTGCATTAAAGATAAGAGTAATAGCGACCGACGGCAGTAATGCCGAGGACACTATTTTGATTATCGCAAGATAGCACCGTCGATTAAATAATCAATATAGGGAAAGGAAGGTGCAAAATATATCCCGTGCGAGATGGTCGCATAATTAAGACAGTCCAATATTTGCCATAATTTATATTATTTAAAATATGACAACGCATTAAACCAGAAAACAAATTTGCTTTGTTTCAAAGTGAATTGTTGAAAGGAGAATCCCCAAATGAAAAAAAATATACTCATTTTAGTTGTTGTTGTGCTTGCGGCTCTGCTTGGCTTGGCAGCATGCATTAATAACCCTACCACCGACAACGGTGAGAACGTAAAGTCCATTGAAATAGTAAGCGAAAGCGTTCCGACCCAAGTCAAGGTTGGTGAAACTCCTGATTTTTCAGGAATTAAGGTGAAGGTTGTATTTGAAGACAACACCACCAAAGAAGTCGGTTATTCCGACGTTACAGTTAGTGCAGTGGATACATCCTCTGCAGGCGAAAAAACTGTAACCGTTACTTATAAAGGCGTTTCCGTTGATTTTAAGGTGAACGTAGTCGAGGAAGACGGCACTCCTGTGGTAACTTCTATCAAAATCGTTCCCGGATCTATTAATCTTGACTATTATATTGGTCAGGATCCTGATTTTACCACATTGCAGGTAGAGGCTACTTACAGCAACGGTACCACGTCGGCGCTTAAGGCTGACGAGTATACCTTCACCGCTATCGATACCTCTGCTGCAGGCGAAAAGACCTTTATGGTAACTTACACCGCAAATACAGAGCTTACTGATAGCGTTCAGATCACCGTAGCTCCTATTTCCTCCATAACCGTAATCGGAGGCAGCGTTAAGAATAAGCTTAACGTTGGCGAAACTCTCGATACCTCCAAGATTCAGGTTGCCGTTGAGTATGAAAACGGCAAGGGTGAGGTAGTTGAAGCATACAATCTTTCCGTTGGTACAGTTGATACCACTACATACGGCAAGAAATCACTTTCTGTAACCTATAAGGGTATAACCATTGAGTACCCTGTAGAGGTTGTAGGCATGGTTTCTTTGACTGTAAATAAGGGTTCTTACTCTGAAACAGTCAAGATTGGCGGCGAGGTTGACACAAGCGGTATCACTGCCTTGGTTGAATTCAGCGACGGTGGTCGGAAGTCCTTGACCGCAGCAGACCTTAAGCTTGGTAATATAAGCACTGCAACTCTTGGCGAGCAGGATCTTACAGTGTCTTATGAGAACGCCGAAACCGGTGAGAAGGTTGAAACTACCGTTAAGATAACCGTTATCGGTGTAGAAACTCTTACCGTTGTTGACGGTACTGTTGATAAGGAGATCTTCAAGGGCGCAGCTCTTGACCTCAGCAATATCAAGGTGAGCGTTAAATACACAGACGGCTCCACCGATTCCTTGGATTTTGCTGATCTCTCTCTTGGAAGCATTGACGTAAACGTTGCCGGCGAGCAGAAGCTTGCCGTAACCTACCTCGATAAAACTATTGAATACGCGGTTAAGGTATGCGTGATCACCGCTATAAGATTTGAGGGCGTTAGCAAGACAGTCCAGGCGGGTGAACCCATAGATATCTCTAAATTGGTAGTGTATGGAATCTATGATGACAGCCATGAAACAGAGATAGTTCTCTCTGAGGGTATAACTACCAACGTTGACGACATTGATATTAACAGCGAAGAGGCTAAAACTCTCGTAGTTTCCTATAATGGTGAGCACGGAGAGTTTAGCGCAAGCCTTATTATTTCGTCTACTCCTCCCGAGCTTCTCAGAATTGAGATCCGAAGCTGGAACAAGACTATCGGCCTTGGCGGCGTATATAACACAAACAGCATAAACGTATATGCAATTTACGGCAACCAGACTGAAGAAAAGATCACCAATTTCACTGTAACTGCTATTGAAACAGGTGCAGCCGGTGAGGTTGAATTTACCGTAACCTATACCGAGGACGGCGGTGAAAAGAGCGCTACCGAAAAGGTTACCGTTCTTCCCATCTCTCGTCTTGAGATTAGCGGAGTTGCTTCCGTTGTAAATAAGGGCGAGGCTCTTGACCTTTCAAAAATAAAGGTTACAGCAATCTTCTCCGATAACTCTTCCCGCGTGGTTGATGTGAGTGATATATCGGTATCTACTCCCGATACCTCCGCTGCGGGCGACAAGACCTTTACCGTTGAATATCTTGGCTTTAAGCAGCCTGTTTCTTACTACGTAAGATCGATAACATCTGTTAAGATACTTCCGGGCTCTGTCAGCACTACGCTGAGAGTTGGCTATGAGGTTGACGTTTCGGGACTTGTTCTTGACATCACTTACTCTAATGGCGACAGAGAGCAGAAGAAGGCATCTGAGCTTACCGGTGTAACTTGTACCGGTACCGCTAAGGGCTCAACAAAACTTACCGTTACTTATAAATATAGTGATAGTGAGAAATTCTCCGATTCCATTAATCTTGCCCAGATCACGGTTGTAAGAATATCCGCGCTTAACAGCACAATTCCTGCGCTTGTTATGCAGGGAACAACTATTGACTTCTCGTCTATGAGTCTTACCTTGTACTACGATAACGGTGAGGCATATCTCGTTCCTCTTCCTTTGCCCAAGCCGGGTGAGACAACGGCAACAAACGGTTATTTAACAGTTGACTACAAGGGCGTTAATACAAGTAAAGCAGGCGCGCAGGCAATTTCGTTTGTTTACATTGACGGTATTTCTGTAAACCACGATTACGACGCTTTGTATGCAGCGGGCATACTTAATTTGGACCAGTATAATCAGATCAAGTACAGGTTCGATACAAGCGTAAACTTCGTTGTCAGAGGAATCAAGGAGATTGAGATCGTAGCGGGATCTGTAAATGACACGGTCTTCAAGGACAAGCAGGTTGACACGTCCGAAATTGTCGTTAAGGTAACTTATGATGATGGCGACGATGCCAATGATGACACCAATAAGGTCAACTATTATATCTACGTTGATAAAAATCACCCCGATCTCAAGGTCTTTGACAGCAAAAATGATATTGATACATCTAAGGCAGGCGAAAACGTAACGCTTTGGGTTGAGTTTTTGGGCGCCAGAACCTCTATGAATATCACTGTTGAAGAGCTTCCCGAATCGACCGGAGTTGTTGTCGGAGTTCTGCTCCCCGACTCTGTTGTTGCAAGAGATAGCTACAAGAAGAACTTTAAGGATATGACCAGTCCCTACTTTGTAGGTGACGACAATCCGTACTACTTCTATCTTGACGTTGTCGAGCTTGACGTTAACGATGACGTTGTAGAGACGGACGGTAGCAAGAGAAGCTTTGAGGTTGTCGTTTACCAGATCGAGAATGGAGTGGAAACAAGACTTGACGCCGTTAACGGTATGGTTTCGTTTGACTCTTCCAATAACTCGTACCAGTTTACCGAAGACGCTATTGGCAAGACCTTCCGCCTTGAGGTGCGTCTTGCGGGAACACCCGAAACTACTTCTCTCAAGAAGTCTCACACCGTAACCGTAGTTGACGGATACAATATCCACAATGCATGGGAGCTCAACGTTATGACCAACGTTTCCCGTGATATTACGGAGAAGTGTTTCGGCACTTCGAATTCGATCGATCAGGTTAAGGTAGTTGATGATTTCCTTGCAGACAGAGGTATTACAAGACCTGAAAAGCTTGCTTCTATCGTGTTGCACGGAAATATGAACGTTCAGTATGACGAGGATCCTATGAAGAGCGATATTCCCCCTGAATATTGCTACATAGATGAAAATGGCGTTAACCAAGGCTTTTACGAAAACCACGGAATATTTAACCGTCAGCTCAATCCTGACGAGAAGACGTTTACAATATACGGTAACTACTATTCCATATATTCGTATAATCTGCCCAACATAGTTCCCAACAATGTTGCTAACAATGACGACGAAGCAGGATCATCTGACTTTATCAGAATAGAAAACTCCAAATTGTCCCACAACTATATCAGAGAGGAGAAGACGAAGGAAGCATTTGCGGAATTCCAAATTACCATCAGAGATCTTGCAACGAGAGATAATGATCCCCACTCGAATGAGCAGTCGGCAAGTGAAAGACACATGAGAGGTCTTACCTGCTTTGAGATTGCTGAATTGGTTGCCAACGTATATAACGTAAACGTTGATTCGTATATGACGTCAATGACCGTAGATATGGTTGGAACTACCGTCAATCTTGAGAAGGTCAACTTCTATAACTCATGGCAGAGTCACCTCTACCTCTGGGCTGAGAACAAGCATCAAACCAGCAAGGGTGGAACAAAGGAGCTGACTTGGGATTACATTCCTAACCTCGTGATCAATATTGAGGATTCCTTCCTTGCTAAGTGCGGAGGTCCCGTTATTATTGCGCAGGTAAATGAGGTCAATGAGCCTTGCAGCAGAACCTGCGGTATGGAAGTGAACGTTGATAAGGCGAGTGAGCTCTGGAGCTACGTTACCGGTCAGGAGGCATGGTTCGTGGCCGTGGGACAGACTCAGATTGCCGCTCAGGTCAGAGCGTTGAGCGCAACTATTGGAAACGGTAAATCGTTTACCTCCACCGGGCATATTCAGGGAGTAGAGACCATAAATATGGTAATGGTTGCTATGGGTAACACCGGCACTTCGTTGAAGGGAACGACTCCCAACGTGAAGTACACCAAGGACGGTGTAGTGGGCATGCAGTCGCATCATCCCGAAAACACTACCACATTCCAAACCACGGTTCGTGATACGACGATTAACAATATCACGCAGAATCCTTCTTATTCCGCATTGAAGACCGCTCCCTTGTTTGAAACGAACACCGGAGGCTTGGGATACGTTAATGCGAAGATGGAGTGTACTCCTCTTGATCAAAAGTTCTACACGGGAGATACTATTACTATGTACTATACCTCCTTGGGAGCAAACATTATAATGGAGTATTACGACATCAAGAAATAAATTTTAAAGTTACCTTCCGCCAAATAGAGGTTAGTGGCTTGGCGTTGTGCATTTAAGCCGCTAACCCACCGGCATAGGTGAAAATTTTTAAGAGAGCAGAGTTTCGGTTCTGCTCTCTTTTCGTCTTATAATAAAAACAAGGCAAGCCGCTCGGCTTGCCTTGTTTAAGCTTTAAGCAAAATTAATAAAAACACAAAAAATTATTTCTCCGGCAAGAATGTTTATTGTAAATATCTTGACAAAACGGTTAATATATGGTACAATAGTTGGTAATTTTAAAAATAAGGAGTATTTTTTTATGGGTAGTGACAGTATACCTTTATGGATCATCTTTTTTATTTGTATTATAGGCGGCGCTTATTTTGCCGCTGCCGAAAGCTCGTTTTCTGCAGTTAACAAGATCAAAATTAAGACTCTTGCAGATGACGGAAATAAAAAAGCCCAAGGGGTTATGTATGTCCTTAGCAAGTTCGACAAGGCATTGACTACGCTTCTTCTTGGTAACAACATTACCAAGATTGCAGGCGCTTCAGTGTTTACCATTTTAGCAACCGAGATCTTTCGCGAAAAATTCAACCAGACAGATGAATTTTTGGATTCGTTTGCATTTTCTGTTATTTGTTCTGTCATGAGTACGGTTGTCATCTTTTTGTTTAGTGAGATGATTCCCAAAAGCTTTGCAAATGATAGAAGTGAGTCTGTTTCGCTATTCTTTCAAAGATCTTTGCGCTTCCTAATGAAGATCCTAAGACCTTTTTCCGCCTTCTTTGGTTTAGTGTCCAGTTTGGCGACAAGACTGTTTTCTGCCAAAGAGGTGGAGCCGTCTATTACCGAGGATGAGTTGACCGAGATTATTGAAACAGCGGAAGAAGAGGGCGTTGTTGACGAGGAGCAGGGAGATATGCTTAAATCAGCGCTCGAATTTGCAAAAACTACAGTTGGCGATATCATGACAATGGAAAAGGATATCGATTACATTCGATTAAGCGCAACACCAAATGAAGTTTTGAACGCTATTCGCAATACCAACTATTCTCGTTTGCCCGTAAAAGCTGATAACTCCGAAAGAGTTGTTGGAATTCTGCGTACACGAACATATTTGATTGAATATAAGAAGAATCCCAATGTAAGATTGCGCAGCGTAATAACGCCACCTTACCGTGTTCGCAAGTCTGCAAAAATTGACGAGCTTTTAAATGATATGCGCGAGCACAAAGTGCAAATCGCAATGGTTCTTGGCGATGACAAAAAAGTTGTAGGTCTTGTTACCATTGAGGATATTCTTGAGGAGCTTGTTGGAGAAATCTTTGACGAGGAAGACGTCGTTGATAAAAACTTCCAGGCGCTTGGCGGTAATAGATATATGATCAACACACATATGTTGGTTTCTGTCGCTTATGAACGCATGGGAATTGGTCGTGCACCGCGTAATCTTGCATCAAAGCCCCTACTTTCCTTTATGCTTGAAACACTTGGTCATCTTCCTGAGGAGGATGAGTCATTCATCTTCAATAATATGGAGTTTGTTGCAAAAACTGTGGATGGCGGAAGAGTTACCGAAGTTCTTGTTCACATCTTTGATGAAGAAGATATTGCTGCGATGAATGCAGCAACTCAAGGCAAGGAGGTGAACGTATGATGTTTGCAGAGCATTTTTCACATATGTGGTGGGCATATGTCATTATATTGGTTATGATATGCCTGTCTGCTTATTTTTCGGCATCCGAAATCGCTTTTAACAGCGCAAATAAAATGCGTTTGCGTAAGGCATCCGAGTCGGGAAGTCGTACGGCGGGAATTGCCTATAATATTTGCAATAAGTTTACCACATCGCTCTCGGCTATTCTGATCGGTAACAACCTTGCAAACATTGCGATCTCAACCTGCACAACTCTTATTGTTATGAATTTGTTCCGTGACAATGTTGCTTTGGCTTCTGCGATTGCTACCATTCTTGTTACAGTTGTAATTTTGATCTTTGGAGAGATCGTGCCCAAAATTTTGGCAAAGCAAAATGCCGATACTGTAGCTCGCATTATTGCAATTCCCACGCGTGTCCTCACTATTATTCTCAGCCCCGTTGTGTTTATTGTTTTGGCGATACTCTTCGTGTTGCGCAAAATTTGGGGTACTGATCGCAAAGATGATGAACCTACCGTTACCGAGGATGAGCTTGTCTCTATTATTGATACGATTGAGGAAGAGGGCGTTATTGATGAGGAACAGGGTGAATTGCTTCAGTCCACGCTGGATTTCCGTGATACCACGATTGAAAAAATCATGACTCCCCGAATCGACTTGATTGCCATCGATATCGATGACGATGAGGAAAGCATCAATTCGTTACTTTCGGATATGACACAGTTTTCGCGTTTGCCCGTTTATGAGGACAGCATCGATAATATCGTTGGCGTTTTGTCACTTACCCGTTATCATAAAGCAATGCTTGATGATAAAAAGCTTGATATTCATTCTATGTTGCTCAAGCCATGTAAACTCCATAAAACTATGAAGCTGCCTGCGGCACTCGCCAAATTGAGAGAAGCCAAAATGCATCTGGCTATTGTTATTGACGAGTACGGCGGAACGCTTGGAGTTGTTACAATGGAGGATATTCTTGAAGAGCTTGTTGGTGATATTTGGGATGATACCGACGTTATTATTACGGAGTGTATTGCAACGGGAGAGAACACATACGAAGTGATTGGTGACATGAGCATTGACGATTTCTTTGAGGAAATCGACTTCGTTAAGCCGGAAGACTTTGCCTGCGAGTATATCACAATGGGCGGCTGGGCGATTGAAATGCTTGATGCTGATCCTCACGTTGGTGATAGCTTCCGATACGAAAATATCTTTGTAATTGTTGCTCAAATGGATGAGGAACGTGTAACCAAGCTTACCGTTTGGGTTGAAGCGAAGTCGGAGCCGGAAAAAGCGTTTGATTAAAATATAGGATCACAAAAAAGCATTGGAAACACTATTATTTATTTATAGCGCAAATTTGCGTCGTGTATTTTTAAAAAGAACGACGAAATATAAAATTCAACTATCGCATTTAAGTTGTACAACTTTTATGCGACAAAAACGGAGTCCAAGAAAATGGACTCCGTTTTTGTGTAAAAAATAACCCCAAATCGCACAGTGGATGCCTTATCAATTATCGAGGCAAGGTGCAATATTGATGAACATTTTGCTATATTGTTGACAA
Organism: Eubacteriales bacterium; assembly: GCA_045653805.1. Classification (GTDB taxonomy): domain Bacteria; phylum Bacillota; class Clostridia; order Oscillospirales; family CAG-272; genus SVTX01. Next base: position 13,665 of record JAZOMF010000020.1, on the reverse strand, counting down.
AACGCTGACTTTTTGGTATCATATTAATTGAATGTACCTGATATTTACGGAGGAAGTTATGCTATCGTTTGAATGTGATTATAATACAGGCGCGCACCCTAAAATTTTAGAGGCACTGGTGCGAACCAATATGGAGCCTTGTCCCGGATACGGAAATGATATTTACACAGCGCAAGCTAAAGAAAAGATTCGCAAAGCTTGCGGCAGAGAAGATGCTGATGTTCGTTTTCTGGTGGGTGGCACACAGACTAATCGAATAGTTATCGACTCAATGCTAAAAAAATACGAGGGTGTGATCGCGGCTACTACGGGTCACATCAGCGCTCATGAGGCGGGAGCGATAGAAGCTTCGGGACATAAGGTTTTGACTGTTCCCGGTTATGACGGAAAGCTGAAAGCATCAGATGTGAAAAATCTGATCGATGGTTTTTACTCAGACGGAGCTCACGAGCACATGGTGTTCCCCGGAATGGTGTATATCTCACATCCCACTGAATACGGAACGCTTTATACTCTTGATGAATTGAAGGAGCTGTCCGGGCTTTGTCGCGATTATGATCTGCCTTTGTTCATTGACGGTGCACGACTTGGATACGGGCTTATGAGCCTTGATACCGACGTAACTCTTAAGGATATTGCGGAGCTTTGCGACGTTTTTTATATCGGCGGAACTAAGGTGGGAGCGCTTTGCGGTGAGGCGGTCGTGTTTACCAAGAATAACGCACCGAAGCACTTTTTCACCACTATTAAGCAGAATGGTGCGCTTCTTGCCAAGGGTCGTCTGCTTGGCATACAGTTTGACGCACTTTTCACCGATGACCTTTATTTTGAAATAAGCAAAAATGCTATTGACAGGGCCGAGGATCTCAAAAAGCTCTTTACTCAAAAGGGATATCCTTTCTTTAAAAATTCTCCTACGAATCAGCAGTTTATCGTTTTATCCGATGATAAGATACGGGAGCTTTCGAGTCTTGTGCGATTTGAAATTTGGGAGAGGGTAGATGAGAACCATTGTGCGGTCCGCTTTGCAACGAGTTGGGCAACTGACAAGAAGGACATAGAAGCACTTGCTGAAATTTTGTAAAATGGTGTATCATTATAATGCTTGACACTATTCCCGGTCCAAGCCGTGTGTTGGAATGTGGGAATAATAGACCTAACATGAATAAAAAGAGAGCAGAACTTAAATCTGTTCTCTTTTTTCTTGCACCACGGGAATATTTGGCAGTTTAAATGTTTTTTGAAACTATGACGTTGGTAAATCTCTTGACAAAACCATAAAAATAAACTATAATAATATAAAAAGACTTTTGTTTTTCAAGGAGGCGCGCGCAGTGGCGAGAAGTGTTGATAAAATATACGTTTTCTCGGCTGCGGTTGTGGATTTCGGCAGAATAGTGGCGTCTGTAGGCGAAAACGAGAAAAAGACGGTGGATGAGGATATTTTTGAAGTTCTTGAGGTGTCTCAAATCTCCAAGGAGGAAATACGAGAGCTGATATCGGGATATGGAAAGCGCCCCTACGCCACGGTGTGCGGCGAGTCAAGGCTGCATCCCCTTTTTGTATTCAAGGATTTCGCCTTTGACACCTCGTTGTGTCTTGCCGTTATGCCTGCGATATCTGCAAAAAAGGTTGCTAATATTGCGGCGTGCGGTGCTTTTGAAGACATGATAATATCAAGGTCGCTGAATGAACTCGCTACCGATGCTTGCGCACAGGCGCTCTTTACAAACAAAGATGAGTACTTGCATTTATCGCGCATTTTTGGGCAAATAATGGGATTGATGGAGCTGAAGCTTCAGTACACTGCTCAATCTCCCGCTGTTTTTAGGACTGCGGCTGAAAGTGTATGCGAGCTTTTGGGGATATCGCTGAATTTTGACACCTATCTCGATTATGACGACGAAGATCTTGTGGCTACCGATGAAATATTTGACGGCAGATTCTGCGCGGCGGTGCTCCTTACCTTTGCTATGATAACGTCAAGGAGAGCTAAGGACTCGACTCTTAACATAACTGTTATAAACGGCATGGGAGGAGTTAAGGTGGAGATGTCATTCAAATGTCACAGATTTGTTCGCCTCGAAGCGCTGGATCATCTCAAAACGCTGGCAGAGATCAATCACGGCATTTTGTTTGACGTTATCAAGAAAGATGGCGTGGTCGGAGTGAGCTTCATACCGCTTTATCAAGACGTAGGCTTTGTAGGAGTAAAGAACGGAGACGTTGTCTTTAATATGGTAGATTACCTTGAATCACATTAAAAACAAATCATTAATATTAAGCCCAGCAGGGGCAGGAGGGACATATGGCAAAATACAGACAGGGAAGAATAAATGACGAATTTCAGAAGGAAGTGGCAATGATCCTTCGCGATGTTAAGGACCCCAGAGTGTCTAATGCATTTATAAGCGTTACCGCGGCAGAGGTTACGCCCGATCTTAAATATGCGAAGGTTTATTATTCTTCGCTCATGGGAGACAAAAAGGAGGTCAAGATGGGTCTTCGCGCGGCGGCAGGATTTATCCGCGGACAGATCGCTCGCAGAATGAATCTTCGTATCACCCCCGAGATCACCTTCGTTGAGGATGGCTCTATCGAATACGGTGCAAAGATATCCAAAATTCTTGAGGGTATTACAATTACCGACCCCGATGAGGAGGAGAGCGAGGAAAATAATGACTGATCAGAGTCAAAACTATCGCACCCTTTCAATGCATGAGACGGCGGATATTATCTGCGAAAACAAAAACATGTTGATACTTTTTCACGTTCATCCCGATGGCGATGCGGTAGGCTCTGCCTTTGCACTGCGCGCTTTTGTGAATAGCATCGGGGGGCGTGCATGGTGTCTTTGTGCAGACAGATTGCCCGATCGCTTTGGGTTTATATTTGAGGGTGTGCAGGAGAGCGTGCTTATAGAGGATATGCCCGAGGACTTTTATCCCGATGCTATTGTAACGGTAGATACGGCATCCCCCTCACAGCTTGGCGCACTTTATGAGGTGTATAAGGACAAGATAGATCTGATGATCGACCATCACGGCAAGGGTACTCCCTATGCGAATAATTTCATAAAGCCTCACGCCGCGGCTTGCGGAGAAGTCCTTTATGAAATTCTTATGCTTGCAGCAAGAAAGTGCGGTGCAAAAATTTCTAATGAGGTTTATCGACTTATTTATACGGCTATTAGTTCTGATACCGGGTGTTTCAGATATATCAACGTGACGCCGGCAACGCACACTCTGGCTGCAAGGCTTATTGAGAGCGGAGTAGATGGAGCGGACATCAACCATCGCCTTTTTGGCATAAAAACACTGAAGCAGATGCAGGTCGAACACGCAGGCTTTGAGAGAATGAATCTTCATCTTGGAGGCAAGGTCGCTGTAATTACCTTCCCCTATGATCTTAAGACTCAATATGGTGCCGATGATGAGGCTCTTGAAACTCTTATCGACGTTGCCAGATGTATAAAGGGAGTTGAGATCGCGGCGGTAATAAAGCAGCCCCAGTCAGAGAATAAATTCCGTGTTTCGATGCGCTCGTCTTGCGATTTTGACGTATCTGAGATTTGCGCGCTTTACGGAGGTGGCGGACATCTTCGCGCGGCAGGATGTACGCTCATTGCCGATTCGATTCTTTCGGCAGAAATGACCATCGTTTTGGCAGTTGAACAAAGATTGCAAAAAATATAATTAAAAACAGGAGCTCATTTGAGCTCCTGTTTTTAATGTAAAAATTATTTTTACTGTTCGGTTTCCTGTGCAGCCGTCATAGCGGCTACATATTTTGCCATCTCGCTTTCGGGATCGCTGGGAACTACAATATAGTCCTTGTTGATGCCGCCGAAGATATGCTTGCCAAGACAAACGATTTCAACCTTTTCACCAGCAACGTTTTCAATCTTGGTTTCGATGTTAACGGAAGCGGATACGTCGAGTGCACCGGGAGTGTTCAAACCGGTACAACCCAGGAATGCGCCGTCATCGATAGACTTAAGCGTGGAGGGTGTCTTGATAGCGGTGATGCTTTCACAGTTGTAGAATGCTCCTGTGCCGATGGTCTCAACGCCTTCGGGAATAGTAATGTTCTTGAGGGCAGTGCATTCCGCAAACGCCTGCATGTCTATGGACACAAGCTGTGAGCCCTCTTCAAAGATTACGGTTTCGAGATTGGTACATTCAGCGAATGCACCCTTGCCGATATGTTTAACTGATGCGGGAATTACAATGGTTGTAAGACTATCGCATTTTGCAAAAGCCTGGCGACCGATTGAGGTAATGGTGGAGGGAAGCTCTATTCCTGTGATCGCCGTAGCGCGGAAAGCTTCGTCACCGATGCTGGTAGGTGTATATTCGGTGTTGTCATGTACGAACACAGAGTCGATCTTAACGGCGTGATTAGTAGCAAGTCCTTCATACTTGGTGATTACAACATTTTTGCCCTTCTCGTTGTCGTATGTAATGGTGCCGACAGTTACAGTTTGACCATCAATGACCATTTCTACACTATGAGTTTTATCTGTCTTTTTGGTGTCGGCAGCGCTTGCCTTGTCTCCATCAGCTTCGGTATTATTACAAGCGATAAGAGAAATTGCGAGCATGAATGCAACCAGAATCAAAGCTATCTTTTTCATATAAACCTCCGTTGGGGTACGTTTATCATTTTACACACATAAAATTATACAACAAAAATATCCGATTGTCAATAGGTTTAGCAAGACTTTGGCGTTGAGTTTGTAAATATTTTTCCTGTATTTATTAATATATAAGTTTTTTAACTTTGCGGTGTTGAATTTTGGTGCAAAGTATGATATAATTATAAAAATATTTGTAAAAATAAGGGAAGGAAAAATAAATGCTTTCATCAATTTTTTGTGCAGGAATATTTGGCATTGACGGGTACATAGTAACAGTAGAAGCCGATGCTCAACCCAGACTTCCCAATTTTGAGCTGGTCGGTCTTCCCGATGCGGCGGTTAAGGAAGCCAAAGAAAGAGTGCGCACCGCTTGTATTAACAGCGGTTATCGCTTCCCTGAGATGTCCTTTATGCTCAATCTTGCTCCCGCAGACCGAAAGAAGGAGGGCTCGGCTTATGACGTTGCCATTCTCCTCGGTATTCTAAAGAGTGCGGGAATCGTCAGAAGCGATCTTGACGTGTCTGACAAGTGCTTTGTGGGCGAGCTTTCTCTTTCGGGAAATCTTCGTCATGTTCGCGGTGCCCTTTGCATGTGCGTGGCAGCGCGAGATGCAGGATTTAAGGAGTTTTATGCTCCTGCCGAGGATGCTATGGAAGCGGCGGCGGTGGATGGAATCGCCGTTTATGCAGTTGAAAATATGAGACAGCTTGTTCGCCACCTCAACAAAGAGGAGGGAGCGGAGATGGCTCCCGTAAGTTATGATAGAGGTGAATTTTCGGTTTCTTCCTCAAGCTATGGAATAGATTTCTCTGACGTTAAGGGTCAGGCTCAGGCAAAGCGCGCTATGGAGATAGCGGCAACTGGTGGACATAATATTTTGCTCATTGGCCCTCCCGGTACGGGTAAAAGCATGCTTGCAAAGCGCCTGCCTACCATTCTGCCTCCATTGTCCTTTGCTGAGGCTATTGAGACTACTAAGGTTCACTCGGTCGCGGGCACTCTTCCTGAAGGTGTATCGCTTCTGTCTGTTCGTCCATTCCGCTCCCCTCATCATACCATGAGTGCGGTCAGTCTCGTTGGCGGCGGTATCAATCCTACGCCCGGTGAGGTCTCACTTGCCGACCACGGCGTGCTGTTTCTTGACGAGCTTCCCGAGTTCCCAAAGCAGGTGACTGATGCGCTCCGTCAGCCTCTTGAGGACAGAAAGGTGACTATTACAAGAGCCAACGGCAGAGTAACATTTCCCTGTAACTTTATGCTTGTCGGCGCTATGAACCCCTGCCGTTGCGGATATTTCGGTCATCCCACAAGAAAGTGCACTTGTAAGCCTATTGATGTGAAGAGATATATTTCGCGCATCAGTGGTCCTATGCTTGACCGAATCGATATTCAAATAGAGCTTCCCAGCTTGACATATGATGAGCTTTCAAGTAATGATCAGGTCTCCGAGAGAAGTGAGGACGTAAGAGCAAGAGTGATCGCGGCACGCGAATTTGCACGCAAGCGAATGGAGGGTGACAACTATACCAGCAACGCGGGGCTTGATGCCCGCGGCATCAGAAAATACTGCAAGGCAGACGAGGATGCCATGGAGCTTCTCCACACCGCTTACGATTCCATGGGTCTTTCCGCTCGCGGATACGACCGCATAATGCGAGTTGCAAGAACTATCGCCGACCTTGATAAGAGTGATATTATCAGAGCGGAGCACATCGCAGAAGCAATACAGTTCCGCAGTTTGGATAGAAAATACTGGGGTATCGAAGAATAGCCTTTCAAGAAATTCCACATACGGCGTTGCTCCTCGAAAGCGGCTCGACTTACGATAGTAAGCCTTCGCCTTGCTTTCTCCGGTGCGCCTTGTCTGTGAAATTTCTTGCGTGGCTATAAATCTAATTTATAGGCGTTTCGTTTTGAAAGTGAGGAATAATTATTGACAGAACTACTTTGTAAGCTGTTCGTGAAGGACAGAGAAAATATAAAATCTCCTGCGGTAAGGCGTTCTTACGGAACTCTTGCCAGCGTGGTGGGAATAATAGTAAATATGATTTTGGCGATAGGAAAGATACTTGTGGGCGTATCCTGTGGCGCGATTTCGCTGGTGGGTGACGGTATAAACAATCTTTCCGATGCCGGCTCGCAGATAATCTCGTTTATCAGCTTTAAGATGGCGGCAAAGCCTGCGGATAGAGACCACCCATTTGGTCATGCGCGAATAGAGTACGTCGCAAGTATGATAGTGTCCTTTTTTATAATGCTTGTGGGATGGAATCTTTTTACCGAGTCGCTAAATAAAATACTTGCCCCCGAGATGACGACCGATGGATCAAACATCTGGCTTATGGTGGGTGTTCTTGCAGTGTCTATAGTGTCGAAGGTTTGGCTGGTTATTTTCAACCGAAAGATCGCCAAGAAGATAGATTCCTCGGTGATGAAAGCAACTGCGGCGGATAGCTTGTCTGATGCGGGAGCCAGTGCCGCAGTGCTTATTGCGATGCTTATATTCCATTTCACCGGCGTGGATATCGACGGATATATGGGTATAGCGGTTGCCGTCGTGATATTTATTGCGGGAATTAAGATCTTGAACGATACCAAAAATTCCATTCTCGGTGAAGCTCCTTCGGAGGAGGTAGTGGAGGGAATAAAGGCGATCGTTGCCGAATTTCCCGAAGCGCTTGGAATACACGATATGATAGTCCACAGCTACGGCCCCGGCAAGTTTGTTGCCAACCTACATATAGAGGTGGACGGCTCAAAGGATATTTTCGAGTCTCACGACATGATAGACCTTATCGAAAAAAGGCTTAATATGGAGCTTGGCATTCTTTCCAATATCCACATGGACCCTATCGTTGTTGATGATGCCGAAAACGACGCTATGAAGGCTTTCGTGCTTGAATGCGTGAAGTCAGTGGACGAGCGACTTGACATCCACGATTTTAGATTCGTGCGTGGCAAGACCCACACCAATCTGCTTTTTGACATTAGCGTGCCTTTCGAAGTAAAGGCTACCAATAACGATATAATCGCGGCGGTGCAGGACAAGGTTGCAGAGGACAGAGCCGATCACTTTATTGTCGTTAACGTTGATAGATGCTAGTTTAAATAATTGACGTTAAAATCAGATAAAGACGATTATATTTTACTGATTCCAGCCGAGTGCTGTAGTCTCCCGAAGATATTTGAAACAAAAAAGAGGAAATCAATCACCTTTGATAGGTTTTCTCTTTTTTGCTGAAAAAATTGAATTTTCTGATCACAATTCTTGCAAAAAGCGCGAAAAAATTAAATGAAACATCGGAATTTTTGAAAGTTTACAATTTATTAATTGCAAAAAACGCGTGATTAGAGTATAATACCTATATTATTCATGTTTTGATTGTTTTTTGTGTCAGTTAGGAGATCAAATATGCAGCTTTATTCCAAACATTATTCAAGCGACCACGACGAGGAAATAGAGAAAGAATTTCAGTCTATGCTGGAAGATGCCAGAAGTGCATACGTTATTCCTAAGGCGGCGTTTGACAATTACAGAGTAAAAAAAGGACTTCGTGAGGCGGATGGCTCGGGTGTTACCGCGGGTGTTACCCGAATCGGAAATGCCCACGGATATATTATTAACGAGGGCGAAAAGTGCGCCGTTGAAGGTAAGCTGGAATACCGCGGATATGAAATAAGCGAGCTTGTAAATAATTTCGTAAAAGAGGGAAGATTTGGATTTGAAGAATGCGCATTTCTGCTTTTCTTCGGTCACCTTCCCACGAAAGAGGAGCTTGACGATTTCAATAACATTCTCGCGGCTTATCGCCGTCTTCCCCCCAGATTTACCGAGGACATCATTATGAAAGCGCCCTCGCGCTCCATAATGAACAAGATCGCCAGCTCGGTCTTGGCGCTTTACGCTTACGATGACAACCCTGATGATACCGATCTTGAAAATATGCTCCACCAGAGCATGGAGCTTCTTGCAAGGCTTCCCATTATCGCGGCACAGTCATATGCGGTATATCAGAATGCTTTCCTTGACAAGAGCTTGAATCTGCACAACCCTAAGGATTCGCTTTCCACCGCCGAGAACTTTTTGAGAGTTCTTCGCCCCGATAAGAGCTACACCGAGGAGGAGGCAAGACTTCTTGACCTCTGCTTGGTGGTTCACGCCGAACACGGAGGAGGAAACTGCTCCACATTTACCTGCCGCGTGCTTTCCAGCTCAGGCTCTGATACATATTCTGCTATCTCTGCGGCTGTGGGCGCACTGAAAGGCCCTCGCCACGGTGGCGCAAACATCAAGGTTCAGGAGATGTTTGACTGTATCAAGGCAAACGTCAAGGATACTCATAACGAGGACGAGGTTGCGGCGTTCTTACTCAAGATACTTAACGGCGAGGCTAACGACGGCTCAGGACTGATCTACGGTATGGGTCACGCTATTTATACCAAGTCCGACCCACGCGCGGTCATGCTCAAGACCTACGCAAAGAAGCTGGCTTACGAAAAGGGCTACGGCGACGATTTCGAGCTGCTTGAAAAGATCGAAACCATCACTCCCGGTCTTTTTAAGGCTTATAAGGGCGTTGATAAGGATATGTGCGCTAACGTTGACCTCTATTCCGGTCTTGTCTACCGCATGCTGGGCATTCCCGAGGAGATGTATACCCCCCTCTTTGCCATCGCGAGAGTGGCAGGCTGGTGCGCTCACCGTATGGAGGAATATTGTACGTCCAATAAGATCATCCGCCCCGGATATAAGTGCATAGCAAAGCCCAGAAACTACGTTTCTATGGATGAGAGAGGTTGATTAGATATTGATGATAAGTTTCATGACGAGGAGGTGCATATGAAAAAACTGTTTAATAAGAGATGGTTTATTGCTCTTTTAATTGTATTCATAGTGTTTTTGTCTATGTTTCTGATAGCATATGCTCTTCTCGGCAACGATCTCTTTGGCGGAATAGTAGAGATATTATCTAACCTTGCTAACACAAAAATACATTGGTGGATCATAGGTATTATTGTTGTTTTAGGCGTTTGCGCCTTGTTGATTCTTTTTGTTCTTCCGTTTTTTCTATATGTTTTTTTGAAAATAATAACGTATTGTTCCATATTATTTATTTGTATAACAGAGGGATATTCTTTCAAATTAACTCGTGCTCCATTTGCCTCGATTGCGAGAGTTGGAGGCAAAGCGGACATTGAAATAAAAATGAATGATAAGAAAATATTGGTTCATTTTATGGATGTTCCGTTAGGATTTCGGAAGATGTTGATGATTTCCGATGAAAACAATTACCAGATCTCGTCATCTGTTCCAGGAAGTGTTAAACGTATTGGAGGAGGACCTCCCGGTGGAAAATTTAGCGGAGGTCAGACAACCGCATTTTACGGTAAAGAACGCGTAGCTTCAGATGAAGCTGGGAAACACAAGGTGATTCCTGATTTTAACAGTCAAGATAATGAGTTTCACTATATTGTAATTACCCCCGGGTATGTTGATGCTAAAGTTATCGTCGGTAATGGAACGACCGATATATCTGCCGAAACCTTGGTTGGGAAAATAACTTTTTGTAAATATAAGACACTGAAGAAACGTTTAAAAAATCAACTCTATACTCAGATAAAAAAATAACTAAATTGTGGCAAGATCAAGCCCCGCTTCGGCGGGGCGTTTTTGTTTGGAATGATAAATTGATGTTTATCGGGGTGTAGTCCATTGAAACGGTGCATCCTCATCCACCACTTCGTGGTCCCCCTTCCCCTGCCTTGGGGAAGGCTTTGGTTTATCTATAGCGCATTCTCAACCGTAGCCATAAATCAATCGCAAATCGTTTCAAAGTGGGAGGAGCAAGCCCCTCCCCTACAGCTTTAAACGATAGCCAATTGGTTTACCGTAGAAGGCTTCTGAGCGATTTTAATTCGTAGGGGAGGGGCTTGCTCCTCCCGTATACAATAATTTTAATTATCATTTCACGGCTACAAAATTATTTCACTATTCGCTTTGCGTAAGCCTTCCCCAAGGTAGGGGAAGGGGGACCGCAACGCGGTGGATGAGGATGCACCATTCAGTTTTATAACATCCCGACAAATCAAAATTTGAATATTAACGCCGTTTAAACCATTCACGTTCTTAAAATGCGTATCACTTTCATATATTTTAGGGACAACTTATAAAGGAGTGATAGAAATATTAACCGAAGAAAAGAAGGGCAGGTCTAATTATGCGGGGCTTTCGTCGGCATCTGTGGCGGAGTCGAGGGTTACAAACGGAGATAATCGCTTGTCAAAGGCAAAAAGAAAGAGCTTTTTTCGTCAGTTTGTGGGCAATCTCGGCGACCCGATAATAAAAATACTTATCGCCGCGCTGGTGATAAATCTCATATTTACGTTCAGAAACGCCGATTGGGTGGAGACGGTGGGAATTGCCGCGTCCATTCTTTTGGCGACCCTTATTTCAACCGCCTCGGAATACGGCGCAGGGGCGGCTTTTGAGCGTTTAGAGGCTACTTGTGCCCGTCAAAAATGCAGGGCGCTGCGAGGCGACGAGATAGTTGAAGTCGATATTGACGACGTGGTGGTTGGAGACGTGATCTTCGTGGGAGCGGGGGAGCAGATCCCTGCCGACGGCTTTCTTTTGGATGGCAGTATAGCCTGCGACCAGTCGGCTATGACGGGAGAGAGTCGAGAGGTGTATAAGCGAGGGAAAAGGGAGCGTGACGGCAAGGATGAAACGCCCTCGTCTGAGTATTTTTGCTTGCGCGGATGCACCGTGTTGTCGGGCGAGGGGGTCATGCAGATAACAAGAGTGGGTGACCGAACCTTCCTTGGCGGAATTTCTCGAGAGATACAAGCTGACACAAGAGAAAGTCCTTTGAAAATAAGACTTTCAAAGCTCGCCAAGCAGATAAGCGTAGTAGGATATATAGCTGCGGCGCTGGTGGCAATGGTCTATCTTTTTAATATTTTTGCGGTGGATAGTGCATTCGACATCGAGATCATTCAATACAAGCTGACCGACCTGCAATTTTTGATATCGCACTTGCTCCATGCCCTCACTTTGGGATTGACTGTCGTGATAGTTGCAGTTCCGGAAGGGCTTCCAATGATGATCGCTGTGGTGCTTTCATCAAATATCAAGCGGATGGTAAAGGATCAAGTCTTGGTCAGAAAGCCGGTTGGTATCGAGTCGGCGGGGAGTATGAATATTCTTTTTACCGATAAGACCGGAACTTTGACCGAGGGCAGGATGAGCGTAAGCCAAATATATCTCGGTGACGGTGCAAGCTTTGACGGAGTGGCGTCTTTTGCAAAAACTGCGGTGTTTGGAGATTATCTTTTGTCGGCACTGTGCAACACTACCTCAAAAATCGGGCTTTCGTCGGGCAAAAGAGGTGCGGTTGGTGGCAATTCCACCGACAAGGCTATAGTTGAGTCGGTTATCGGCAGAGAAAAGAGTGCCGAGAGCTTCACGGTGGTGACTTTAATTCCTTTTGACAGTGAAAAAAAGTTTTCCGCTGCGCTTATTTCATCCGAGGGCAGAAAACGCCTTTTTATCAAGGGCGCGCCCGAAAAGCTTTTGCCCCACGTCAAGTTTTTTCTTGACAGAAACGGCGAGCATCGGATGTTTTCCGAAGGAACAACGCGAGAAATATGCACAGCCTTGACTCAAAAGGGAAAAAGGCTTCTTCTCATAGCTGAATCAAGTGATAAATTCATCAATTCGCGGCTTGGCGACGGAGACTTTGGCACACTGACGATGATATGTCTCATTGTACTTGAAGACAAGATCAGAAAGACGGCGCAGGGCTCGGTAATCAGACTTCGCGGCGCGGGCATTCACGTGGTTATGATAACGGGTGATAACAAGGATACCGCATCTCATATCGCGGAGCGGTGCGGAATCCTTGGAGGTGGAGTGGATACGGTGCTGACGGGTGATGATCTTGCCCACCTTTCGGACAGTCAGTTAAAGGAGATTTTGCCCCGTCTTGGTGTTGTATCTCGTGCTCTGCCTGCCGACAAGAGCCGGCTTGTGCGCATCTCTCAAGAGCTTGATTTAGTTGTGGGAATGACGGGCGATGGCGTTAACGATGCCCCCGCGCTCAAACGCGCCGACGTTGGTTTTGCCATGGGCGGCGGCACTCAGGTAGCAAAGGAGGCAGGAGATATAATAATTCTCGACAATGACCTTTCAAGTATTGCCAAGGCGGTGCTTTACGGCAGAAATATTTTCAAAAGCATCAGGAAATTCATTTCTCTCCAGCTTATGATGAACCTTTGTGCCGTAGGTGTGTCGATGATTTGTCCGTTTCTTGGCTATGACGCGCCGGTTACGGTGGTGCAGATGCTTTGGATAAATATAATTATGGATACCTTGGGTGGTCTTGCCTTTGCAGGGGAGCATGCGCCTGAGTCTTGCATGAAGGAGAAACCCAAGAGACGCGACGAGCCGATTTTGAACGGATATATGATATATGAGATAGTCTTCGGCGGCGGATTTACAGTGGCTCTTTGCATTGCGCTTTTGAAAATACCCGAAATAAGCTCGCGCTTTCGCTGGTCGGAGGATAATATATATCTTTTAACTGCATTTTTCGCCTTGTTTATCTTTGCATCGGTGTTTAATTGCTTCTGCGCCCGAACCGATAGACTCCGTTTGCTTGCCAATATTACGAAAAATAAAGCGTTTATCTTTATAATGGCGGCGATACTGCTCATACAGATAGTGTTTGTTTATCTCGGCGGCTCGGTTTTGCGGACTGCGCCCCTGTCACCCGTCGAGTTGTGCTTGACCTCTTTGCTGGCACTAACCGTATTTCCCGCCGACCTTGTGCGAAAGCTTATTTGGCGACTGATAGCAGGAAAGAAGGGGTATTGATAAATTGATGTTTAGCGGTGACTTCACGGCGAAGCCTGTTGAAAGTTTTTACGTCGCTTTTTTCAAAAAGCGACCGCCCATCCAACGCGCGGAGCGTTGGTCGCCGCGCGCACGCGGCGAAACATCTCCTGCGGCGTGTTCTTTTTTGCT
>JAZOMF010000019.1:0-5146 GCA_045653805.1 Eubacteriales bacterium | reverse complement strand
AAACGTTTGCCAATTTGTTTACCGTAGAATGTGTTTTAACGATTTCAAATTCGTAGGGGACGACGTCCTCGGCGTCCCGCTCGTTGAATTTAAATGTTCGTTAACGGGAGGAGCAAGCCACTCCCCTACGGCGTATGGTGTCGCCCCTCTCCCCGATAAACTCCAATTTATCAACAAAAAAGCGAGAGCTTCTTTTGAAGCTCTCGCAATATTATTTTAAATTTAATTCAAATAGCCTTCAACCAGATCGCTGACGTAGGTAAAACCATCCGTAGTACCAATATTGTAGGGCTGAACGCCGCCACCGAGGATCAAAAGCGGAACGTATTCGCGTGAATGATCGGTAGACGGAGTCTTGGGGTCACATCCGTGATCGGCAGTGATTATAAGCATATCCTCTGCTCCAAGCTTGGGCAAAAGCTGACCCAACTGACCGTCAAATTCGGTCATAGCGCGAGCATAGCCGTCGGCATCGTTTCTGTGGCCGTAAGACGAATCAAAATCAACGAGATTTACAAAGCACAAGCCGCAAAAATCTCTTTGAGTCAACTCCAAGGTCTTTTCCATACCCTCAAAGTTGTTCTTGGTGGGATAGCTTTCGGTAACGCCTCTGCCTGCAAAAATATCGCTTATCTTACCAACCGAGATAACGTCCAGTCCCTTTGCCTTCAAGCGGTCCAGCATGGTCTCGCCGTGAGGCTCAAGAGAATAATCGTGTCTACCGGGAACACGCACAAAGGGGTGCTCTCCGCTAAATGGACGAGCAATAACTCTGCCTACCGCGTGCTTGCCGGTCAGCATTTCTCTGGCAATGTGGCAATATTTGTAAAGCTCTTCAAGAGAAACTATGTTGTCGTGCGCCGCAATCTGGAAAACAGAATCGCCCGAGGTGTAGACGATAAGCGCACCTGTTTTCAAATGCTCCTCACCATAGTCGGCGATGACCTGCGTTCCAGAATAGGGCTTATTGCACAGCACCTTTTTGCCGCTGAGTCGCTCAAATTCCTCTATTACCTCGGAAGGAAATCCCTCGGGATAGGTGGGCATGGGCCGATTTGAGATAAGTCCTGCAATCTCCCAGTGACCGGTAGTTGTATCCTTACCGCTGGACTTCTCCGCCATCTTGCCGTACGCCGCGCGTGGAGAGTCAACTCCCTTTTTGCCCGCAACCGCACAACCGTCGATATTGAACAATCCGAGACTTGTAAGATTAGGACAATCAAATCCCTCTCTCTCGGCAACACTGCGCAGAGTATGGCTACCCTCGTCACCGAAAGCCGCCGCATCGGGCAGCTCACCAACGCCAAAGCTGTCGAGAACTATTAAAAAAACTCTTTTATTCATAGCTTAAACCTTTTCAACAATGCGAGTTACAAGAGCACAGAAATCCTTTGCAACTCTGTCTGCGGTCTCCTGAACCTCCTGGTGAGACAAGGGCTCGCGGTTCATTCCTGCCGCCATATTGGTAATGCAGGAAATGCCGCACACCTCAATCCCCATGTGTCGAGCCGCCATAGCCTCGCAGGCGGTACTCATGCCAACGGCATCCGCTCCGAGAGCTCTTACCATGCGAATCTCGGCAGGAGTTTCGTAGTTAGGACCTGTCAGCTGAACGTAAACGCCCTCCTTCATGGAGATACCGCACTCAACCGCCGCCTGGGCGATAAGCGCTCTCATTCTCTTGCTGTATACCTCGCTCATATCGGGGAATCTCACGCCAAGCTCGTCGATGTTAGCACCGATAAGAGGACTGGGGACAAAATTAGATATGTGGTCGGTAATGATCATAAAATCACCGGGACGGTAGTTGTAGTTCACGCCGCCTGCCGCGTTGGTAAGAATCAGCTTTTTAGCGCCAAGCAAGCCCATAATACGAGTGGGCATAACAACGTCGCCGATGGTATATCCTTCATAATAATGAACTCTTCCCTGCATTGCAACAACCGACTTGCCGCCAAGGTATCCGAAAACGAATCTACCCTTGTGACCTGCAACTGTGGAGATAGGGAATCCCTCGATCTCGCTATATTCAACGGTGGCAACCTTTTCTATCTGATCAGCAAAGTCACCAAGACCGGATCCCAGAATAATTGCCACCTCGGGCATAAAATCGGTCTTTTCCCTGATACTCTTCACTGCATTTTGAAGCTTGTTATACATAAAATTTTCTCCTATATCTAAAAATCAATAGCCATTGCCGATCTCGCCCTTAACGATCTTTACAACACGGCTGGTACCGAGTCTGTCAGCGCCTGCCTCGAGCATATCCCAAGCATCCTGAAGGCTGGAGATACCGCCTGCCGCCTTTACCTTTACCGCAGGATCAGAGGACTCTCTCATGAGCTTTACGTCCTCGACAGTCGCACCCGCAGAGGAGAAACCGGTGCTGGTCTTGATAAAGTCCGCACCTGCAAGGCTTACAACGCGGCACATCTGCATCTTCTCGCTCTCGGAAAGGAGACAGGTCTCGATAATAACCTTGAGTATCTTATCACCGCAAGCCGCCTTGATGGCAGAGATCTCCTCCATCAAATATCCGAAGTTTCTCGCCTTCAATTCACCGATATTGATAACCATATCGATCTCATCAGCACCGTTCTCGATTGCATCGCGGGTCTCAAAAACCTTAACCGCGGTGGTCTGGTAACCGTTAGGGAAGCCGATAACGGTACATATCTTAATTCTCTCACCAACGTATTCCTTTGCGCGCTTAACATAGGCGGGGGGAATGCACACAGAAGCGGTGCCGTACTTTATTCCGTCGTTACAGATCTCGCGAATGTCATTCCAGGTAGCGGTCTGAGTCAAGAGAGTGTGGTCGCAAGAGGACAGTATTTTTTGAAGCTTTGCATTAGCATCCATAGTTTTAATCTCCTATCTTACATTGGCTCCGCAGAGCAATTATTGTTTTTCAATAGTTATTATAGCATATTATTTTTAAAAATGCAACAAAACAAACAAAAAAAGAGCGGTTTTTCCGCTCTTTTCAATGATTTTTTTAATTATGCTCCCATAAAGGACTTTACAAGGATAATGATACCAATAATGATCAATATGGATCCTCCAAAGATAGATGCCTTGTTGGCAAGCTTTGTACCAAAGACCTTACCGAGATAGATTCCTGCCACACAAATAGCAAATGTCATAGCCGCAATAATTGCAACGCTTATGGCAACGTCCGAGAACATATAATTCTCTGCTGCCATTGTAACGCCGCCCGACATAGCATCTATAGAGGTTGCTATTCCCTGCACCATAAGCAGACCAAAGGTAAGCTTACCACAGTTTTCATCCTCGCAGCACTTGCATTTGAAAGCATCAAATATCATCTTTACTCCGATATATCCAAGCAGACCAAAGGCAATCCAAGGAATAATTGCTTCGATATAACCAAAGTCTATCCAAGAAAGAATGACCTCGATACCCTCTACGTCTATGCAAGAAATGAGCCACTCGACAGCAATCAAAAGATACTCAATGGCTTTGATAAGTCCCCAGCCGATCATAGGCATAAGCCCCTGAAAGATTGCAAATATTCCCGCGATCAAAGTAACTCTCGGGAGCTTCATTTTAGGCTCGTTAAGACCATTTGCCAAGGATACCGAAAAAGCATCCATCGCAAGACCGACGCCAAGTCCAATAGCTGTCAAAATAACAAATTCAATAGGCATTTTAAAAAATCCTTTCAAAGTCTTGCAAAATTAAATCCACGGGATAGCTTCTCCTCATAGCAACAAAAAAGGACCTACCTGCCCCACAGCAGATAAGTCTCATCATTAAAGGCAAAACCAGAGCATATTCGCTCATTATGTTGACTTTGCCGCGCTACGCGCCGACTACTCCCTTATTCTTAGCGAATTATAACACAATATTTTCCACTTGTCAAGTGGTTTTGGAATTAAATTACATAAATTACATAAAAAGCGGAAGAACGCAAAAAATACTCTTCAGAATATTAACTTAATTTAAACTATTTTACACATTTTTAAATTTTATTCAAAATTCGTTCATGCTATTGCATTTTTAGACAAAATTTGATAGAATAAGTACGTATGTATACCTAATATAAATAAAATAGGAGACATTTTTATGAAATATTACATTTTGTATAACCCTTATTCTGGAAATGGCGGCTCTCAGGCAAAGGCTGAGGAGCTCCGAAGCAAGTATGGTAATGCAACAATTTCCGACATTACTACAATAAAAAATTATAACGAGTTTTTAGCGCCCCTTACCGAGGAAGATGCGGTTGTCATCTGCGGCGGTGACGGAACATTGTACCGTTTTATAAACGATACCTATAATATTGATTATAAGTGCGATATCCTTTTGGCTGCGGCAGGCTCGGGCAACGATTTCCTTACCGACCTTGGCAAAACAAAAGAGGAGGCTCCCTTCTCTATCAAGGAATATCTTCACGATCTTCCCACCGTTACCGTTAACGGCAAGACCACTTATTTTCTTAACGCTATCGGCTTTGGAATAGACGGATATTGCTGTGAAGAGGGCGATAGAGTAAAGGCGGCAAAGCCCGGCGAGTCTGTAAATTATGCAGCTATCGCTATCAAGGGAATGCTTGGTAAGTTTAAACCCGCAGATGCAAAGATCACCGTTGACGGCGTTGAGTACAATTTCAAAAAGGTATGGCTCGCACCTACAATGCACGGCAAATACTACGGCGGCGGAATGAAGTGCGCTCCCGAGCAGGACAGACTTGCAGAGGACAAGATGAACACCCTCGTTGTATGGCACGGCTCCAATGCACTCAAGTCTCTTATTCATTTTTCTTCCATTTTTAAGGGAGAGCACGTAAAGAGAACCGAGATGATAAAGGTCTTTAAGGGTCACGAGATAACCGTAGAATTCTCACACCCTACCGCTCTCCAGATCGACGGTGAGACAGTCAGCGGAGTAACCAAGTACACCACAAATTCCGCTAAATAAGATAATATATAAAAGAAACCCGACGGGAAATCCCGTCGGGTTTCTTTTACACTGCTTCAAATTTTGATTTATCGGGGAGGCGCGGGGATGCGGTTTCCGCTTTTTCGAGAAAAAGCTTGGCAAAAAGCTTCCACAAGAAAAGATTGAAGAAGTAGCCGTAGAGTAATAGCACACCGTGAGGATTTCAAGCGAAACTCTTGGG
>JAZOMF010000018.1:0-10258 GCA_045653805.1 Eubacteriales bacterium | reverse complement strand
GTAAGCCTTCCCCAAGGCAGGGGAAGGGGGACCACGGAGTGGTGGATGAGGATGCACCGTTTCAATGGACTACATCCCGCTAAACATCAATTTAAGCATCAATATCCTTCATATACTCGCGGCCGTGAGCGGCGATGAACGCCTTTCTCGCGGGGAGGTTGTCGCCAAGGAGGGTGTCGAAGATACGGTCGGTTTCCTCTTGATCTGTGGGAACTACGGCGATAAGACGGCGAGTTGCGGGGTTCATAGTGGTCTCCCACATCATGTCGGCATCGTTTTCACCAAGACCCTTGGAGCGCTGGAGAGTGTACTTTTTGTTGCCCAATTCCTTGAGAATATCGGCTTTTTCAAATTCGTCAAATGCGAAGTAGGTCTTTTCCTTTGTGGTTATCTCAAAAAGGGGAGTTTCTGCGATGAAAACTCGCTTTTCTTTTAAGAGCGTGGGGAGCAGACGGTAGAACATTGTGAGGAGAAGAGTGCGGATCTGGAATCCGTCCTCGTCGGCATCGGTACAGATGATTATCTTGGACCAACGGAGAGAATCAATGTCGAAGGGGAGAATGTCGCCCTTTTTCTTGCTCTCGATCTCAACGCCGCATCCAATGACTTTAAGAAGGTCGGTGATGATCTCGCTCTTGAAAATTCTATCGTAGTCTGCCTTAAGACAGTTAAGAGTCTTACCTCTGATGGGAATGATCGCCTGAAATTCGGAGTCGCGTCCCATTTTACAAGAGCCCAACGCCGAGTCACCCTCAACAATGTAAAGCTCGCGGAGTGTGGGATCCTTGGAGCGGCAGTTGACGAACTTTTCAACACGGTTTGCGATGTCGATAGTGCCTGTCAGCTTCTTCTTAACGTTAAGTCGCTCTTTTTCTGCGGACTCGCGGCTACGCTTGTTTACCAGCACCTGACCTGCGATCTTGTCAGCCTCCATGGGGTGCTCGATGAAGTAGATCTCCAAATTGGTGCGGAGAAATTCGTTCATCGCTTCGTAGATAAAGGTGTTTGTGATCGCCTTCTTGGTCTGATTTTCGTAGGATGTCATGGTGGAGAAGCTGTTGCTCACCAGCACGAGGCAGTCCTCAACGTCTGAGAAGGTGATAGCCGATTCGTTTTTCGTATATTTGCCCGAGGATTTCAGATATTTGTCGATGGCAAAGGTAAATGCCTTGCGCACCGCCTTGTCGGGAGAGCCGCCGTGCTCCAAAAAGCTGGAGTTGTGGTAATATTCAAGTCTGTTGGTGGTGTTGGAGATGCAGAAGGAGATGTCAGCCTTAAGTTTATATTCGTCCTTGTCATCGCGGTCGCGTCCTTGGGTTTCAAGATGCCAGAGGACGGGCTCGGTCTGAGAGCTTTCTCCCACTA
Source organism: Eubacteriales bacterium (assembly GCA_045653805.1). Taxonomy (GTDB): domain Bacteria; phylum Bacillota; class Clostridia; order Oscillospirales; family CAG-272; genus SVTX01. The sequence continues at coordinate 8,893 of JAZOMF010000018.1, read as the reverse complement.
TTTCCTTGATGTAGTCGGAAATTCCGTTTTCGTAGAGATATTTTTCCTCTACCTTCTCGCCCTCGTTGTTGGTAAACTGGAAAAGGAAAGAAATTCCCGCATTTACCACCGCCTGACGGTGGAGTATTTCTCGAATGCGCTCGGGAGTGATATTGGTGTCGGTAAACACCTCGCTGTCGGGTCTCCAATGAATGATAGTACCCGTTCTTTTTTCTTTCTTTTCAAGCTCTCTCTCTTCAAGCTCACCGGTTACGGGTTCACCCTTGCGGAAGGCAATATGGCGCTCCATCTTGCCGTCGTAGGAGTAAACGTCCATAAATTCGGAGGAGTACTGGGTCGCACAGGCACCAAGACCGTTAAGTCCCAATGAGTATTCGTATGCGGAGGATCCGTTGTTGTTATCGTACTTACCTCCGGCATAAAGCTCGCAATAAATAAGGTCCCAGTTCCATCTCTGCTCCTTCTCGTTGTAGCCGAGGGGTACTCCGCGACCGTGGTCGTCTACGGTTATACTCTTGTCGGGGTGGAGAATGGTCAGAATTTCGTTGCCGTGACCCTCTCTTGCCTCGTCTACCGAGTTAGAAAGTATTTCAAAATATGAATGCTCGCATCCCTCAAGACCGTCCGAGCCAAAGATAACTGCGGGGCGCTTACGCACTCTGTCTGCGCCCTTGAGAGCGCGAATGCTTTGGTCGTTGTAGTGCTGGGAGGCGGATTTGCTTTTTGCTGTATCTTGTGCCATTTAAGATGCATCCTTTCAAGCGTAATAAAAACACAATAATTCATCTTATATTATATCATAAACTTTTGATTTTGAAAAGGGGCTTTTTCGCATAAATCGACCTTTTTTGAGTTTGTTTACAAAAAGTTTTATATTTTATGCGAAATTTACTTGAAACTTATTAATAAATATTATATAATTATAATAGCGCAATATGTGCTTTGGAGGTCATTTTGAATATCAGAGAATATTTGAAAAATAAATTTGAAAATAAAGTTTGTCAGGTGCTTGGATTCGGTCGCTCGAATAAGCCCCTTGCCGCCCTTTTACTTGAGGCGGGAGCAAAGGTTTGTGTTCGTGACCAAAAATATCAGCTTGACGATGAGTTTGCACAGTCGCTTCACAGCCGAGGAGTTGAATTTGTTTCGGGTGAAAATTATCTTGAAGGCTTGTGCGGAGACTTTATTTTCCGCTCCCCCGGAATCCGTCACGACCTGCCCGAGATGTGTGCAGCGATCGAGAACGGTGCCGAGCTCACAAGCGAAATGGAGCTTTTCTTTGAGGTCTGCCCCTGCCCCATCTTCGGTATAACCGGGTCTGACGGAAAGACTACCACCACTACCTTGACCCATCTTTTCCTTGATGCCGAAAAGAAAAAGAGCGGCAAGGGAAGGGCTTACGTTGGCGGAAATATCGGCGCACCCCTGCTTCCTCTCGTTTTTGATATGACCGAGAATGACGTTGCCGTAGTTGAGCTTTCCAGCTTCCAGCTCCAGACAATGAAGCAGTCGCCATCTCGTGCTATTATTACTAATATTACGCCCAATCACCTGAATTGGCACACCGATATGGACGAATACATAACAGCAAAGTGCAATATCTTCCGCCACACGGGTGTCAGTATGTTGGTTGCCAATGCGGAAAATGATGTAACACGCGAGATCGCAAGAAATGGCGACCTGCCCGTAACCTGTTTTTCTTCCAAAAAGAGCGCATATTCGGAAATCGTACCTTTCTTCAAGGGGAATTGCAACGCCATATATGAGGACAGCGGCGTTATCTTTTTTGACAACGGAAAGGAAAGGGAGGAGATACTTCGCTCCGACGATATTCTAATTCCCGGCAGACACAACGTTGAAAATTATATGGCGGCTATAGCCATCACGCGCGGATGTGTTTCAATCGAAACGGTTCGCAATATAGCAACCACCTTTGGCGGCGTTGAGCACCGTCTTGAGCTGGTACGCGAGAAGGACGGAGTGAGATTTTATAACAGCTCCATAGATTCAAGCCCCACAAGAACCGCGGCGGCGCTCTCTGCCTTGCCCAAGGCTCCCATTATCATTCTCGGCGGATCGGATAAGAACATTCCGTTTGACGGTCTGGCACTTGATGTCTGCCAGAAGACCAAGGCGGCTATCGTTACAGGCGAATCTGCTCCAAAGATCCTTGCCGAAATCGAAAAATGCCCGATCTACAATAAGGAAAAGCACGTAATCAAATATATTCCCGATTTTGACGAAGCAGTTATGACGGCGGCAGCGCTTGCCGAGAGTGGCGACATAGTCCTGCTCTCTCCCGCCTGTGCAAGCTTTGACAGATTCAAAGATTTTGCCCATAGAGGTAATTATTTTAAAGAGATCGTAAGAGGGTTGTGAAATTATATCGTTATGGAAGAAAGACCAAGTAGAAAGCCCACAAGATTGCAAAATTTTGATTACAGTATAACGGGCGCATATTTTGTTACCATTTGTACGCAAGACAGGCAGAAAATTTTATCTGAAATTGTAAAACCAAACATTACGGCTATAAATTGTTCGACAGATTTCAAATCCGTAGGGGACGGCGCCCTCGACGTCCCGCAAAACAAAGACGAGTCAAAAAACGCCACGGATACAAATTTGGCGATGGATTTCAAACCCGTAGGGGACGGCGCCCTCGACGTCCCGCAAATACGATTGACCAAGATAGGCGAAATTGTAGAGAAATATTTGTTGTCAAGTGAACAAATACCCGGTGTTGAAATAGACGAATATGCAATAATGCCAGATCACATTCACGCCATTATATTTATTAAAAACCCTTTAAACGGGACGTCGAGGGCGCCGTCCCCTACGGCTACTAACGAAGCCCTTCCTCATATTGTTTCAACATTTAAAAGGTTTTGCAATAAGGAAATTGGTGTAAACATTTTCCAACGCTCCTTTTACGATCATGTCATACGCGACAGGAAAGACTACGAAACAAGGAAAAAATACATTAACGAAAATCCGATAAAATGGTATTACGATAAGATATACGAGGATGAATAATCCACCTAGGAAAGGAACAAAAAATGCAATTTTCACAGAAGACCAACGAAATAGCGGCGGCGGCTGAAAGAGACTTGGCGCCGATATTTGCAAAAATAGATGAGGTGTCCTTTGAGAACACCAACAAGGTAATGGACGCCTTCAGAGAGCACCGCGTTGCGGCAACCAATTTTGACACCACCTCCGGCTACGGCTACGATGACCGCGGACGCGACGTGCTTGACCGTATTTGGGCAGACGTTATGGGTGCCGAGGCGGCATTCGTGCGCCATCAGATAGTTAACGGCACACAGGCGTTGACTATTGGTCTTTTCGGACTTCTTCGCCCGGGCGACCTTATGTGCTCTATCGCGGGCAAGCCTTACGACACTCTTGAGGAGGTCATCGGCATTCAGGGTCAGCCCGGAAACGGTTCACTTGCCGATTTTGGCGTAAGATATAAGCAGATCGAGCTTCTTGATGATGGTAGCTTTGATTTTGACGCTATCGGCGCAACTCTCAAGGACGAGCTTGCCGCAGGCAGACCTGTAAAGGTCATTTTCATTCAGCGCTCCAAGGGTTATCTCAACAGAAAGACCCTTTCCGTTGCCGAGATTGGCGAGGCGGTAAAGCTTGTTAAGTCTATTTCTCCCGAAACTTACGTTGTGGTTGACAACTGCTACGGCGAGTTTACCGAAGCTGTTGAGCCCACCCATGTTGGTGCGGATATGATAATCGGCTCGCTTATCAAGAATCCCGGCGGCGGTATGGCAGAGACGGGCGGATACATAGCGGGTAGTGCCAGAGCGGTTGAGCTTGCATCCTATCGCCTTACCAGTGTTGGGTGCGGACTTGAGGTTGGCGCGACGGTCGGACAGACCAAGAATATGTATAAAGGACTTTTCTACGCTCCACACACCACCGCGCAGGCACTGAAAACCGCGCATTTGGCGGCTTATGTATTTGGCGCGATGGGATACAACGTTTCTCCCAAGTGGGATGAGATACGTTCCGGTATTATTCAGACCGTTATCACCGAAAAGCCCGAGCTGCTCTGCGCATTCTGCCGCTGAATTCAAAAGGGCTCTCCCGTTGATTCATTTGTAACTCCCGAGCCTTGGGCTATGCCCGGTTATACCGACGAGGTAATTATGGCGGCAGGTGCATTTGTTCAGGGCGCGTCTATCGAGCTTTCCGCTGACGGACCTATGCGCCCTCCCTATACCGTCTTCTTCCAGGGCGGCCTTACCTACGAGAGCGGCAAGATCGGTATCCTTTCCGCCGCCGAGGAAATGCTTAAACAATAATCAAAAAATGGAGATGTTAAAGTGAAAATTACAAAGATTCTTGCAGTTGTTTTACTGCTTGTTATGATTATTTCTGCATTCAGCGCCTGCTCCGAGAAGAGCGACGCTCCCGAGGGCTTCCAGTTGGTTGCCTGCGAGGGCGACAAGTTCCGCCTTTACGTTCCCACTCAGGGATGGAGTCCCAACACCGAGAGCGGAACTACAAGTGCGCTCTTTTCTGCAAATCCCGTTGTTTCCGTCAACGTTTTCGTTGCCGATGATGCGGGCGAGATGAGTGTTGAAGAATATTGGGCGTATTGTGATGCCAACTTCAAAGAGGAGCTTGGTGAAGAGAATTACAAGTGTCTTGGATCCGAAAAGGCAACCCTTGGAGGTCAGCCTGCCCATAAGTTTGTTTATGAAGTAAAAACAGACCTTTTTGTGGCAGATGAGGACGGTCAGCCTATTACATACAAGGTAATGACCATCCTTTGCAGCTACAAGGGAGAGATGTACGTATTCAGCTACAACGCGCCCGCAGAGGAGCATTTTGATATGCACCTTGAGGAGATCGAGGGAGAGAATGGAATGCTTGCTCACTTCCGCTTTGATGTACCCTATTCGGGCGAGGGCAAGGTGTATCCCGACAACGTGGAGATTCCCGAGGGAATGAAGCTTATCTCCACCGATGAGCGACCCTATCGCTTCTTCGTGCCCGAAAGCTGGGTCACTAATACCAAGGCTGATTTCAGCGCGGCGTACTATTCTTCTACCGACTCCTCCAACGTAAGCCTCCAGTATCTCATACTCGACAGCTTTGAAATGGACAAGACAGTTGAAGAATATTTTACCGAGTGCGAGGAGAGATACGAGAAGGTGTTTGAGTCCTACACTCTTTTGTCCACCGAGGACATCACAATGGACGGCGTAGCGGCTAAAAAGTACACCTACACCATCGTCAGCGGTGGAGTGGAGTATAAGCAGATGCAGGCAATAGTTGAGAAAGGAAGTACTATGTACGTCCTTACCTACACCGCCCTGCCCGAGAATTTCGATTCTCATTTGGGCGACGTTGAGAAGATGATAGAGCATTTCGACGTAAGATAAAGCATTGAAAGGAAGATATGGGGAGAGAAAATTTTTCTTTCCCCATAAACCAAATTATTATGATATATTTAGATAATAGCGCCACTACCGAAATTTCAGAGGTGGCAAAAGCTAAAATGATAGAGGCGATAGAGTGTTACGGCAACCCCTCTTCGCGCCATGCTATGGGAATTGACTCGAGAAGACTTATCGACCGCGCTCGCGAGCAGGTGGGAGCGGCGCTTGGAATTGTTCGACCAAATCCCGAAAATCTTATTTTCACCTCTTGCGGAAGCGAGGCAAACAATCAAGCAATTCTCGGTTGCCTCTATTCCAAGGATAAAATAAGACGCCGCAAGGTCATCACCACCGATAGCGAGCACCCCTCTGTTGAAAACGTAATGCAAAAGCTTGAAAAGGATGGCTTTGAGGTGGTGAGACTTTCTACAAAGGGGGGGATTATCGACGAGCAGAGCTTTTCTGCCGCTCTTGACGATAACGTGGCGCTTATTTCCTTTATGCTTGTTAACAATGAGACCGGCGCATGCTATGATGTGAAGAAGCTTTTCTGCATTGCAAAGAGACGTTGTCCTGAAGTCGTGACCCATTGTGACGCTGTGCAGGGATTTTTGAAGATTCCTTTCACAGTAAAGAGTTTGGGCGCAGATATGATAAGTGTCAGCGCACATAAAATACACGGTCCCAAGGGCGTGGGCGCGCTCTACGTCGATCCCGAGATAATCAAAATGAAAAAGATCATTCCTTACGTTATCGGCGGCGGTCAGGAGGGCGGCTATCGCTCGGGCACCGAAAACATCGTGGGTATCGTGGGCTTTGGATATGCCGCAGAGGAGTGCAGAGCAAAATTTTCGGAAAACTCTGCCAAAATGACCGCTTTGCGTAATCTTTGCGAGCAAAAAGCAGTTGAGGCGGGTGCGAGACCTAATATCCCTACGGGTATGAGAGCACCCCACGTGCTTTCCTTGACTTTACCCCATATTAAGAGCGAAACTATGCTCAATTTCCTCAGCGCAAAGGGATTTTGTGTATCGGCGGGCTCGGCTTGCTCTTCTCATTCCAAGCATCTTTCCTCCTCGCTTGTGGGATTCGGACTTAGCGAGTCGGATGCCGACTCAACTATCCGTGTCAGCTTCTCGGAGTACAACACCGAGGACGAAATACGGTCTTTTGCCGCCGCTCTTGGCGAGGGCATAGAGACTTTGGTAAGAATTAAGCGATAATATTAAGCAAACTTAACTAATGGAGCAAAAAATGAGAGAATCATTGAATCAAAAGTGTAGACTTTTTATAGAAAACCGTGACGTTGCAAAAGCGGCTTTCTCCATGGAAAATTCTTATATGCACGCTATCTGTGCGTCATATTTTATGAATAGGGGCATTTTGGCAACTGTTGAAGGCTTGAAAGAGAGCAAGAAAATATTGAAAAGCCGTTTGAATGCCTTTTCAAGCTTCAGGGGCACTGTGGAATTATCCATAGTGGCAATGCTGGCTCTTGAAGAGAACAAGGAAAAGCTTGTGGACGATGCAGTGGCGGTCTATTCGCTTTTGAAAAAGAAATTCATTCTTTCGGGTGAATATCTTCCCGTGGCGGCAATGATGGTAGCGGGGGCGGTGCACGAGAATAGATGGGAAGAAGTGACCGAAAGATCAAGACGAATCTACGATTTGATGAAGAAGGAGCATCCCTTTCTAACCTCAAGCGAGGACTGTGTTTTCGCGGCGATGCTGGCGATGTCGCCTCGCTCCGACGAGGAGCTTGTGCGCGAGGTGGAGGTCTGCTATAATATATTAAAGGAAAGATTTTCCGACAGAAACGCGGTGCAGTCACTCTCCCACGTATTGGTTCTTGCCGATTCGGACAGAGGGAGCGTGTCGGATAAATGCCGCGACACAATAAGACTTTTCGACCTCTTGAAGGAGAAGAAGCACAAATACGGCACGGGCTACGAGCTCTCCACCATGGGAGTGCTTGCGACTCTGCCTTGCGGCATTGAGGAGACGGTGAGAGACCTGATAGCGGTGTCGGATTTCCTTAAAGCTCAAAAGGGCTATGGGTTCTTCGGATTTGACCGCGCACAAAGAATGATGCACGCGGGAATGATCGTTGTAAGTGAGTATATCGGCTCCTCTGCGACCATGGAGAATGCGGCGGTCAACAGTACCATTTCGGTAATCGCGGCTCAGCATGCGGCAACCTGCGCGGCAATTTCAGTAAGCCTTGCTGCGTCAACAGCGGCGAGAGCTTGATAGAAAATACATAGGTGAATGATGAAAAAATTGTTTAAAAGCAAGATCTTTATAGTGGCGCTTTGCTCGGTTGCAGCGCTCTGCCTTGCGGCTTTGCTGGGGGCGAGCTACGTGCTGGGTGTGGACGCCTACACGGTGCTGTCCACCCGTGAGCGCATCTTGACGGTCGAAGAGGCGGCGGAGCTTCACGGCGTGGATTGCATCATCGTGCTTGGCTGCAAGGTGCAGAGCGACGGAAGCCCAAGCCATATGTTGAACGACCGCCTCGAGGTGGGTGTTGACGTTTATTACGGTCTTTTGAAAAACGGAAAGGGAAGTAAGCTGCTTATGAGTGGTGACCACGGCACAGAGGAGTATAACGAGGTCTACACCATGAAGCAGTTTGCAATCGCTGAGGGGATTGAGTCAAGCGAGATATTTATGGATCACGCAGGATTTTCAACCTATGAGAGTATTTACCGCGCCAAGGAGATATTCGGTGCGGATAAAATTATAATCGTGACTCAAGAATATCACCTCTATCGCGCTCTGCATATTGCGGATGCTCTTGGAGTTGAGGCTTACGGCGTTTCTGCCGATCTGAGGACTTATGCGGGTCAGTTGAAATTCAGTGCTCGCGAGGTGCTTGCAAGAAATAAAGATTTTATCACGGCGATATATAAGCCCGAGCCCACCTATTTGGGAGATAAAATTTCTCTTGATGGTAGCGGCGATGTTACTAATGATTATCAGTAAGTTAAACATACTTAACTTATGCGGCGATTGTTCTGAATTTGAAATGTTAAATTAAGCAAACTTAATATTTGTTGATTTATATAATTTAATTTGGTTAAGAAAACTTAATTTTAACCGCGAAGCGGTTTGAACATAATTGCTTCGCGGTTTGATTGTGGAACGCGAGCGGAGAGAGCGTTGTGGTTATTTTGACGGCGAAGCGGAGATTTTCTTATGCCTTTTTGTGTGTTTTGTAGATAATAAAAAAAGTTAGAAAAATTTCAAAAAAGCTATTGACAAAAAGATAGATGTGTGGTATAATAAGCAAGTCGCCGCAAGGAAGCGGCAAGAATGGAAGCATAGCTCAGTTGGGAGAGCATCTGCCTTACAAGCAGAGGGTCATAGGTTCGAGCCCTATTGTTTCCACCATCGCGTAAGCGACAAGGCAATTTGCACTTGTGCAAATTAGTCCATTTGGGCGTCTGCCCAAATAATGGCCCGGTAGTTCAGTTGGTTAGAACGCTAGC
>JAZOMF010000017.1:0-2041 GCA_045653805.1 Eubacteriales bacterium | reverse complement strand
ACGAACTATCATATTACGATAGACGGCAAATCGGGTTTTGCTTGCGTTGCTATGACCACATACGCAGATGGAACGGAAGAACCGACCTTGCCGATTAGTCTTGACGGTTATTCGATAGATTTTTACGCTGAATAAGGAATTGCCTATAAAAAGCAATTAAAAATGTAACCTTTACATTCAAAAAACTGTCTTATATAGTGAAACCTTTTGCTATAAATATCGTCTTTATATATGAGGACATAAAAAGGAGGTCAACACAATGAAAAAAATATTAGCTTTAGCAGTAGCCGTGGTAACGCTTTTGTGTTGCCTTGTCGGATGCAGCGAGGGCGATAAATACAATCACGAACAGTTCTACGGCGTAGTACGATTTTCGGAAGAAAGCAATCAGTTGATTGTGTATATTCCTAAATACGGTGAGGTTGAAATTCCCGAAAACGATGGATGCTGCTCCTGCTTTGATGGACACGAGCCAAACGATGACCATACCTATCAACTGAAAGCCGGAGATCTTATAAAAATTAACTTCAAGTACGAAAAAAGTTGGGATGATAATAGCGTAAAGATTATGGAATCGTATCCCGCTAAATTTGATAGAAAAGCAGGACTTATTGAAGCATTGGAAGAAAATATTTCCTTTGGTAAAACAGATGCAGGATATGTGCTTTCTTTTCCCACAACTGTTGAAACTGAAAGCGCGGAAATTGGAGATACCTTGTACTTTATTCAGCACGGTGGCTATGATGGTCGCGCATTCAAAAAGCTGTATGCAAGCGGAGAAATCACCGCAAAGGCAGAAGGTATTATCACCGTTGCATTGACGATCCCCGAAGGTGAAACCGAATTCTTGAATTACTATAATGTAATGACGGTGGAGCTTTCTTGGGAGGATTAGGTAGGAGATAAAAACGATGAAAAGAACAATAGCTATTATTCTTTCGGTGCTAATGTTGACTACAATGCTTGTCGCTTGCGACGACAAGGACAAGGAAACCCTTTGGGGGCAAGATTGGGCTTATGTTGGCTACGGTGGAAGTGATGCGTTTTATTTTGGCGCATTGAACAGAGATAAGCTCTCCACGAACAGCGTTAAGCACTTGCCCATATACAAGTTCGACACTTTATCCGAGCTTGAACAGTTCAAGGAAAATTTCAAGGACGATTTCTCTTTCAACAGCACTTATAATGATGAGGAATCCTTTGAAATGGCTATTGAAGGTATTGACGAAACCTATTTTAATCAGTACAGAATGTACCTTGTTTACGTTTTATCAAATAGCGGCTCATATCGGTATGCCATTGATAATGTCGTTTCCGATGGTGAGGATTTCTGCATCTACGTAAAGCAAGTCAATAACCCCGAAGATGTTACCGATGATATGGCAGGTTGGTTTGTTCTGTTTGCACAGCCGAAAAGTGACGTTAAAGATTATGCAACCTACGATGCTCAGATGGTGAGTTGAGAACGGAGGTCTGATTATGAAGCATAATTTCATGAAAATTATATGCCTACTTATCTGCACTCTGTTCATATCGACCTTGTTGCCGATAACGGCGAGCGCAGATACCGGTCCAAAGGCATCGGTGCGTATCACCTTTGAGAATATGGGCGACGAGCTATGCTACGGAACATTGCTTTCCAAAGAACGCTCAACAGGTCCGTATTCGGCTTGGGATGGCAATGAAGAACATATGTACTTTGACCGCCTTGAAGATATAGGTATAAGCGAAGAATTGTGGAGCGCATTTACCTATTATGAGGATTCTGACGGTTATTATTTTCTTCAAGATGCGATTTGGCAAGTAAATGAAAAGAAAGAGCTTGCTTGGACTTACTATCCACCCGACAGCTTCAAAATTCTTCTGTACTATCCCGAAACAGAAAAGTTTGTGATCAGCGGCATCTGCGAAAGATATGCCTTTGATACCTATTACACCGTAGATATGGCAGGTTGGTTTGTTCTGTTTGCACAGCCGAAAAGTGACGTTAAAGATTATGCAACCTACGATGCTCAGATGGTGAGTTGAGAACGGAGGTCTG
>JAZOMF010000016.1:0-2352 GCA_045653805.1 Eubacteriales bacterium | reverse complement strand
CCAATAATTTTTCCCATGATTATATCCTCCTTATGGATAATGTGTAATTATTTTTTATTTTTATTTTTGTACCTTCTTGAAAGAAGGTACCCAAGAACTTTCAATAATAAATTGTTTTTCTATCTTACCGTATTAAATAATTGACGAAGAGATTTTGTTCGAGGCAAGGCGCAGCGGAGAGGGCAAGGCGAAGGCTTACTTATACGTAAGTCGAGCCGCACTCGAGTAGCAACGAAGCATCGGGCAAAATATCAAAGTCAATTTGCAACCGTGACCATTGCATATCTTATAATCTTATCACCCTTGCGGTAACCCTTTTGGAATACGCTGACGATCTCGCCCTCGGCTCTCTCGTCGCTCTCAACCATCATGACCGCGTTGTGGATGTTGGGATCAAACTGATCCCCCTCGGCGCCGAAAGACTCAACGCCCATCTTTGTAAGTGCTTCGGATGCGCCCTTGAGAGTCATTTCAAGACCCTTGAGAACACCGTCCGCATCGGTAACGCCAACCGCTCTTTCAAGGTTGTCGATTATCGGGATAATAGAGGTCAGCGCGTCGGCATATGCGTCAGCGTAAGTTCCCTCCTTCTCCTTTGCGCTTCTCTTGCGGAAGTTGTCGTATTCCGCCATCATTCTCATATATTTGTCATTCTGCTCGGCAAGCTCATTTTCCTTTGCCGCAAGAGCCTTTTGGAGCTCCTCGATCTTGCCTTCCAGCTTTTTGGACTTTTTCTTATCCGACTTGGCTTCCTTCTCCTCTGCTACCACCTCGACCTCTGCCTCGTTTATTTCTTCGGCAGATGTGTTTTCGGTGTCAACTTCGGGAGTGTTCTTTTCCTCAGTCATCTGTATTACCTCCGTTCTTTTCGGGTATCATTCCGTTTTCGTTCAATATACTTTCAACGTTGCCTGCCAGCCCCTCGATGGTAGCCACTACCTTTGCGTAGTCCATGCGGCGCGGGCCGATAATTCCGATAGCGCCCAAGGTCTTTCCGTCGCGGACGACCGGCTTGAATACCAACGCCGAGTTGTTCATAACCTTAACCGAGCTTTCAGAGCCTATAACAACGTTTACTCCGTCGCCCTCCGAATCGGAAACCAGCTCAAGGATGTCCTCCTTCTTCTCAAAAGCGCCGAGCAGCTCGCGGAGCTGATCCTTGTTGCTGTACTCGGGGTACTGAAGAAGACGGTCCATGCCCGAGACCTTCAGGTCGCCGCCGTCAAGCTCGTTCATGCTTTCGTATATTATTTTAATGATGGGATTAACGATTGCCGCCTTATCTCCCATAGCATTTTCAAGCTCCACGATAATGGGGAGCGTGATCTCGTTTGCAGTAAGACCCGCGATGTGATCGTTGAGCGCCATTGCAAGGTCGCTTGCGGTCAGCTGGCTCACCGATCTGTCGATGGAAAGTCGCTTGGTTACTACCGCGCCGCCGTCGCTTATCATAACGAGAAGCAGAGAGTGGCGATCTACGAATATCACGTCAAAGCGCTTGATCCTCACCGAGCTTGCTCGGGGCTTAATAAGGAAGCTTGTGTAGTTGGTAAGGTTACCTGCAAGCTTGGAAGCCGCCAGCAGTATCTGGTCAAGCTCGTTCATCTTGGATTTTAAGAGCTTGTTGATCTCGCTGATCTCATTCGTGGTCATGGCGTAGCTTTCTATGAGCGAGTCAACGTAGAAGCGGTAACCCAGCTCACTTGGCACTCTACCTGCCGAAGTGTGAGGCTGTTCAAGGTATCCGAGGGCTTCAAGCTCTGCCATTTCGTTTCGAATGGTAGCAGACGAACAGTTTAAGTGCTCATCCTGCATAATATATTTTGATCCGACGGGCTCGCCGTCAACAATGTGCGCGTCGACTATTGCTTTTAGTATTCGCTTTTTTCGCTCGCTCAATTCGTGTTTTGAGTTATCCGACATGACTTTTGGCGCTCCCTTCTCTTTTTTGGGGGTGTTTTTTACCCCGACCTCGCCTTACGGCTCGGTTTTATTGTATTTTTAGCACCCAATCACATCAAGTGCTAACCTACGCTAATAATATACCCCTTTTTCACGGTTTTGTCAAGCCCTTTGGACAATAATTTTATGAATTTTTTGTAAACAGTGCTAAAATTGAGGCAAATTCCCCCTTAAAGTGCTAATTTTTGTATAAAGCGATAAATTGATGTTTATCGGTGAGAGGGACGATACCATACGCCGTAGGGGAGGGGCTTGCTCCTCCCGTTAACGAAGATTTAAATTCAACGAGCGGGACGCCGAGGACGTCGTCCCCTACGAATTTGAAATCGTTAAAACACCTTCTACGACAAACAAATTGGCAATCGTTTTAGACCGTAGGGGACGACGTCC
>JAZOMF010000015.1:0-12398 GCA_045653805.1 Eubacteriales bacterium | reverse complement strand
ACACATGGGAGGTATTTATTATGTGTGATAACAATAAGTTTTATATTTGTGAGCATTGCGGCAATCTGATCGGTATGATCCACGACGCCGGCGTTCCTATGATGTGCTGCGGACAGAAGATGACCAAGCTTGAGCCCGGAGTAGTCGAGGCAAGCCACGAGAAGCATATTCCCGTTGTATCGGTTGATGGCAATATCGTTACCGTAACGATCGGCTCGGTTCTCCATCCTATGGTTGAGGAGCACAGCATTCTTTGGGTTTACCTCCAGACTAACAAGGGCGGACAGCGTAAGTGCCTTGAAGTTGGTAAAGAGCCTGTCGTAACCTTTGCACTCTCTGACGAGAAGCCTGTTGCTGCCTATGCTTACTGCAATCTTCACGGCTTGTGGAAGGCAGAATTTTAAGATAAGGAGTTACATATTATGATGAATGAAAAAGTTCGTGATCTCTTGAATCAGCAGATCAACAAGGAATTTTATTCCGCATATCTTTACCTTGATTTCTCCAACTATTTCGAGGATGCAGGTCTTGACGGTTTTGCTAACTGGTATAAGGTTCAGGCACAGGAGGAGCGCGATCACGCAATGCTGTTCTATCAGTATCTCCAGAACGAAAATCAGAAGGTTACGCTCGAGGCTATCGCAAAGCCCGATAAGGTTATTACCTGTCATATGGACGTTTTGAAGGCAGGTCTTGAGCACGAGGAGTACGTTACGTCCTTGATCAACGACATCTATGCCGCAGCATACGAGGTTAAGGATTTCCGCACGATGCAGTTCCTTGACTGGTTCGTAAAAGAGCAGGGCGAAGAGGAAACCAATGCAAACGATATGATCACTAAGATGGAGCTGTTCGGCAGCGATCCTAAGAGCCTTTATATGCTCAATCAGGAGCTCGCAGCGCGTGTTTATACTGCTCCTTCCTTGGTTCTTTGATACATAAGTCAGGAGGTACAGTATGAAATACGTATGTGACGTATGCGGATGGGAATATGACGAGGAGCTCGGCGATCCGGATAACGGCATCGAGCCCGGCACGAAGTTTGAGGATCTTCCCGAGAACTTTGAGTGTCCTCTTTGCGGAGTAGGCAAGGACAATTTCTCGGAAGCAGAATAATTTTGTTTTAAGATTAAGACGGCAGGGAGTCAATCTCTGCCGCTTTTTAAATGCTGAATACAATAAAAGCAACCAAACTTATCTTGAAAACGGCTTCAATTTGTGGTATAATTATTACTGAAGTTCTGTGTATAATAATGTAAAAAGGATAACAAAGGGAACAAACGATGATCAAAATTGGAGATTTTGTAACTTCCTGCGATGCGGGATATTGGCAGCTCATAGATAGCTACAAAAAGTTATTGCCCTCATTCCGAAAAGGAGCAGGGATTTTTCAATGTGTTCAGACAATTTACGCAAAAATTCGTAATATTTACAAAAGATTTGATGTTTGAGTGGTGTGAGTACCATTTTTGTTGTTAATTAGGGTGAAGGACCTTCAATGCTATAGGAAAGGAGTGCGAAGTAATGGAAGATAAGCAGATTGTTGAACTATATTGGGAGCGCTCCGAAACTGCTATCTCGGAAACCGAAAAGAAATACGGACGGTATTGCCATTATATTGCTTATCAGATCCTTGCAAACGATGAGGATGCAAAGGAAGTGGTAAACGATACATATCTGAAGGCGTGGAATACCATTCCTCCGCAACGCCCCGATCCGTTAAAGCCGTATGTGGGAACCATCAGCCGACAGCTTGCGCTTAACGTCTATAAAGAGCAGCATAGGCAAAAGCGCGGCGGACAAGTACCCCTTGCTCTTGAGGAGCTTTCGGAATGTATTCCCGATACCGATAGTGGTGAGGATATTGGCGAGAGTGTCGCTCTTGCCGATACGTTGAGCCGCTTTCTATGGTTGTTGCCGCAAAGGACGCGAAATATCTTTGTTCGTCGGTATTTCTATATGAGTTCCGTCGCAGAGATCGCGACCGACTTTTCTATGAAAGAAAGCAACGTAACCATGCATTTACTTCGCACGCGAAAAAAGTTGGAGCAATTTTTGAAAAAGGAGGGCTTTTACCTGTGAAGAATACGAATTTGTTAAATTCCATGGGACACATCGATCCAAAGCTGATCGCAGATGCCTCACCTGATGTTCCGCAGAAGAAATCTTCGTCTAAAGCGTGGATGAAATGGACTTCTCTTGCAGCTTGCTTTACCATTCTCCTTATTGTTGTTATAACGATGTTACCATCATTGTTAGGAGACGAAGTTACGCCCGGAATGACAACCGACAGATATAAGGATAACATTATACAAGTTGGCGAGGGTGGCGTAGTTTGGCCTTGGGCGTATATGACTACTGCTGAGAAGTACGTTTACCTTGACGTGTCGGGCAAAGAGTATAACGCAAGACAAAGAGAAATCTCCGAGTCTTACATTGGCAATAAGATCGGCTCTTTTAAGGCTACGGGATTTGATAACACCGTTGATGAAGGTATATATACCGAAACCGTTGATGTTTATGAGATAAAAGGAATATCCTCGGAGGAGCTTGTTGCCTCCAAGATCGAAGGTAAATACTGTGTGTTTATCTCAGATGAATATAATCCTCCCGCAACCTTCGGGCAGGTTATGGAAACATACAATCTTTCCGAGTATATTGAGCTTAACAGATTTTCCTTCAAAGGCGATGATGTTGAGGAAAATTACCATCTGATAAACGATGATGATTTTGTTTGGAGTGTTCTAAAAGGATGCACCGATGCACCGTTCTATGCCGATGAAATGGCATGGCACGAAAATAGAGGTAATTATATCAGCTTTACAGTTACGTCAGAAGCATTGGGCGTATATAAGAGAGCTTTGTATGTGACCGAGAACGGATACGTTTGGACAAACGTATTTGACGGCGCGTTTATCTATGACATTGGAACAGAAGCCGCAGCAAGCATCATAAACTACGCGAAAGAAAATTCCACCGAAACAACCTATGAGCCTTTTCACAATGCTATATACGGCGAAGTTGTCGAAATCAAGGACGATTATATTTTGGTGGACGATTCCATTCTTTGCAAAGATCCGGAAGATGGTATTACCTTTAAGGTTCTGTTGAATGATTTGCGTATCTCGCGATACGTTGATTATGACATTATCAATGTGGGCGAAACCGTTCAAATTTCCTTTGAGGGTGAAATTAAGAATAACACGGTTGACAGCGCAATAGCCGCAGCAAAAATTATTGTCTCGGGTGAGCAAGTGCTTATTCCGGAATGACGCTAAATTACCGAAGGGCATCGCTTTACGGCGGTGCCTTTCATTTTGCCGTGTCCTTATTAACAAATAGCGGTAGAAATTTATGTCTATTTATGATATAATATAGTATCAACGAATCAAGGAAGGAGGCTTTCATTGTGTTACCCATTTTTCTTGCAATCGAAAATGACAGCGAACGTGAACTTGCGGAGCAGCTTTTTCTCACTTACAAAAGCAAAATGTTTAACATAGCCTATTCTATTCTGCATAACAATGAGGATGCAGAAGATTCGGTTATGGACGCGATATATAAGATCGCAAACAATATTTCGATGTTTGTGGACATAGATCGAAACAAAACCGAGTCGTTAATTGTTATTATTATTAGAAACACCGCAATTAACCGCTATCGTTACAATCAGCACAGAGTACATACGCCGATTGAAGAATTGGATAACGTACTTTATGATGAAATGCCTTCCCCTATGGATTTGGTAATAGAAGCAGAGCAATATGATGAGCTGCTTAACAAGATTCGCTCTCTTGAACCGATTTACAGAGACGTGATCTTGCTCAAATACCTTTATGATTATGATAACGGTACGATTGCATCCTTGACCGGGGTGGCAGAATCTACTGTCAGAGTGCGTTTGATGAGGGCAAGACAACTGTTGGATGAATTGTTGAAAGGAGGAAAAGCAGATGAATGATAACAAGAGCTTCAAGGATCTCCTTTTGGATTTAGAAAAAGACAATGTTACCGAGCTTTTTGCCAACAACTCCTCCCATAAATTCTCAAAAGACTTTGAGAAGAAAGCACTTGCAGTATGCAGGGGAGAGCAGATTACCCACCCGACTCGAATTATCCGTCGTAAGCGTTTACCTCTTTGGGCGGTAGCCGTAATTATCTTGCTACTTGGTATGATGATTACGGGTTGCGCTATTGCTGTTTATCACCATTATTTCCGTTCGATACCGTTTGTTGGTATTACCGAGCCGAATGATGACGTTGCCCTCTATTCAACAACCGAAGCTTACGTTATAGACGATTTAGAGGTTGAAACTGTTTTGCTTCTGATACAAGAAGATAGCGTAAAGCTGATGATGTGGGCAGAGCTTGATTATTGGGAGGTAACGAGCGATAAACCCGTCGCACAAATCAAATGCGGTGATACTACGATAGATCTTTTTAGCCGCAGTGTGTCGGGAGAGCAAGAGGTTTATGCCGAAGGAACTGTAAGCAAGATAGACTATGGCAAGAAAGCAGCCTTGCTCTATAATGGAAAGGAACAAGCGATTAAGTTTACCGACATTTCCGATAAAGGCTATGAGGTTTCCGAATGGGCTGTGCTGGAAGGTATAACCTTTAAGATATTGCCGATCTATACAAACAACCGCCTGTTATTGTTAGAAACGGAAGGAATTGAGGATGCCATTGTTTCGGCGTCATTGACTCTTTACGATTCAAACGGGAACTCAACCAAAAGTAATGGTTATAATCTGTTGGATGATAAATTTGCGTTGATTGAAGCCGCAGAAACTCTCAGCGGTGATATAGTAAAGATTGAGATTGAGAATATCAGAGTAGTCAAGCAAAATGCGGAACAGAGCTTTACCATTCCGCTAACGGGTGATGATGTGGATATAAATATTTCCTTATATGACTCCCCCGTGTTTGCGGATACAGCCACACATATAAAGAGAGACGGAAAATATGTGTATTTGACCGCGAAGATGTACGGAAAGTCAACTTCGGGATTTGAGGACTTTATGGTGTATTATGATTTTGGCACTGCGAAACAAGTTAATGAGAGCCTTATTTACGGTGAGGACGGCGCTCATATCTATACGTATAAACTTGAGGTTCCAGAGGATGCTACGGAACTGCATATAAAAGGTCTTGGTTATAACTGTATGATGTTCGGTGGTGATGAGCCGCTTGCTGAAATCATTATAAAAAAGAAATAATCTTTTGGAAAAGTCATCAATTTTTGGTGACTTTTCTTTTTTTATTGAAACAAACGACGAATAGCAACTGTTATATATACTAAGAACATACCGAAAGGAAGTATTACTATGAAAAAAACAATTATTTCGCTATTCTTACTGCTGTCAACAATTATGATGTCATTCAGCCTCACATCGTGTTCCGACGAAGAACAACCTCCCGAGGTAGTTACCAGCTACACCGATAATTATATTTATACGGAGCAGGGCGGCATTTTATATAAAATCAATCCAACAACCGCATATGCTACTCCCGTGTGCCCAGATCCTCTGTGTATGCACGATGATAAATCGTGTTACTTTTATGGTATATCGGATGGCGATTTGAAGTTTATCGGACAATACATATATTATTTGAGAGACGGCAAGGTGTGGGAATACTTTACGAAATTATGTCGTTTTAATTTGGAAAGCGGAGCTTATGAAGTCCTCTATGAAGTTGAGGATGGCAGTATAGCCGATTTGTATGCTTCGGAGCGATACGTGTATTTCAACTATGTAAACTTAAACGAAGGAAAGTACGAGTATTACATATACAGATATGATGTTGTAGCGAAGAAAGCAGAGTGTCTTTCCGACAAGTTCGATGATGCTCAAAATGCGTATGCAATAGACGGCGACCGTGTATATTGGGAAGGAACATTCGATGCAAATACAAAGTATTCCACCACGCTTGATTACAAAGACCGTCGTGATAATGATGAAAAGCAAAATCACACCTCAAACGAAAACACCGGAAAATATTATTATAGGCTTGAAAGATCGGGATTTCATCAAGAGTCCTTCTCGGATTTACAGAGGCTCATAAGGGTTGATCTCGCAACCGGAGAGGAGGTTACTGTTTTTGAAGATCTTAGCTGTGTTCCAATTCTTCACGACGGAAAGATCATTTACTCCAAGTTGGGCGAACCGAGATATATGGGAGAGGTGTTAGATGAAGAAACCGGCAATTACAAGCCGTATTATGATAAATGGGGTGGCAAGTATTACATCTGTGATTCGGACGGAAGTAATGAGCGGTTATTGTGTGATTTTAGCGACACAAAATATATTTCTCAATACCATCCAAACACTATTGGACGAAAACGAGGTGTCGGTGATTGGGTTGTGACTTGGATGCAGACCTATGTACCCGAGAGCGATGATAGTAGTGGAAAGGTTAAGCGCGGAGATAATGTTTACATGCTTATAAACATCGTTACGGGTGAGTTTAAGGAGGTTCAATTTGAAACACGTTCTTGAATTAAAGGGTATCAGTAAAAGATACGGTAAGGTTCAGGCACTAACCGACGTGAATGTCACGTTGAAGCACGGCATTTACGCATTGCTCGGGCCTAACGGAAGTGGTAAGTCTACTATGATGAATATTATCGCAGGGTTGCTCAAGCCTACCGAGGGCGTTGTGCTATACAACGGCGACGAGATCAAGAAAAGCGGCATAGCATACCGTTCAAAGATTGGATATATGCCGCAGTATCCTGCGATGTATCCATCCTTTTCAGTTGTGGAGTTCCTTCTGTATATGGCAGAACTAAAGGGCTTAGCAAAAGGAACCGAGCGTGAGCAGATCGAATATCTCTTGGATAAGGTTGAGCTTTCCGATGTGACCGATAGAAGAATATCTGCATTGTCGGGTGGTATGAAGCAAAGGCTTTCACTATGCTCAGCGGTTCTTGGAGATCCCGAGATACTGATTTTGGATGAACCGACCGCAGGACTTGACCCCAAGCAGCGTGTTTCTCTGAGAACGTTCATTTCTGAGATCAGTACGGATAAAACCGTATTGTGGGCTACTCATATTGTTTCGGACATTGAGAATATTGCAAGCGAGATAATCTTTGTTAAGAAAGGGGTAGCTACGGCAGTACCTCACAACAAAGAAGATGAAGTGTCGCTTGAGGATAAATATATATCCTTCTTCGGTGATCTGATATGAAGCTGTTTACATTTGAGTTAAAAAAGCTGTTCCGTTCCACCGGAATCCGTTATCTGTGTATAGGATTGCTCATATTGAATTTGGCAGTTTGCCTGTTTGGGAACATCGCTTCTCCAAGTGTTGAGGAGCAGCAGGCGCATATTGACGGTTACGAATCTAATTTGGAGTACATAATCCGCGTAGCAGAGATCAATAAAGCAGAGTACGAAATAACGGCTGGCAAGGGTAGCTATTTGGTGAAATATCAGCAAGAGGTCATTGACCTCTATTCAAAATTGGTCGATGGAAAAGTTCAGCCTACTGCAATACAAGGTTGGAACGAGTTTTTCGATCACACCACCGATGACTTGCTTTTGTTTGCGTTCGCTATTCTTGCAGGTACGCTCATTTCTATGACGGAGTGGGATAACGGAACTTATACCGTACTGAATATGACCGCAAGGGGCAGAAAGAGCATCCGAGCCAAAATATCCGTTTTGGCAGTTATATCCTTTGTTGCGGTATTGATAATCAATTTGAGCACGTTGTTGGGGATAATTTTACGTTTTGGCTTAACCTCTCCCAATGCCGATATTTGCTCGGTGATACAATTCGCATATTGTCCGTATGATTTCTCTATTCTCTCATATATCCTTTTCACGATGGTAATTAAGGCACTCAATTTGATAGGACTTATGCTTTTATCTGCTGTCATAGCTGCGTTTTTCAAAAGCTATCTTGTCTCGATATTCGTATCGTCGGGTGCGGTTGTTATCGGATATTATCTGTCAAATCTTGAAGGAAAGAATGAATGGGTATATCTGAACTCATACGTGGCAGGGTTGACTGATCCGTTTTTTGAACGCTATCGTGCAATATCCGTTATGGGAACCCCAGTGTCGATATTATCGGTTGTCATAGTAGCAATCATTCTTTTGTGCCTTGCCTTAATGATCGTGTATGCGTTTAGCTTTAACCAAGGAACTGCGAATACCCTTTTTTCCAAGATCGAAAAAGGTGCTGTGTCACTGTATTATCTCTGTAAGGAGAAGCTGTCCGCCATTGTACCTCGACGCGCTTCCAAACGCAGATCGCTTTTGCTCACAGAGGTAAAGAAATCCTTTGTGAAATCGCATTTGATTATACTATGTGTAATTATGCTTCTGATAAAGATCGGATATGCGGACGAGACTAAACCGCACGTTGACTATTGGGAGGAACATTACAAGGATGTGTGTTATTCATATATGGGTGAGCTGACGGATGAAAAGCGAGAGAGCATAGAGACCGTGCTTGCTGAAAGCCAAGCGGTCATGTCAAAAATAAACGCTATGAGAAACGCTGTGGTAAACGGTACGATTACATCAGCAGAGTATAACGCCTATATGGAGGAATACCAACTCGCAAGTCTGAACCACTCGTCTTACGGAAGGTTGAAACAGCAGTGTGTACGAATTGACGCAGCAACAGAAAAAGGGATAAAGGCAGAGTTTACCTATGACAGCGGATGGATATATTTTTTCTCTCAAGGTATTGATGTTGTCCTGCTCGCATTCTTACTTTTGTTCCTCAGTGGAATATACCGTATGGAGTACCAAAACGGATTTGACAGAATAGCCGCAACGACCGCACAAGGCATGAAAGCACTACATAAAAACAAACTCTTTCTATCGGTAATCGTCGCATCCGTTGCTTTTGCGATATATAGCTGCGTAGATATGGTAATTGCCATTCAATCGTATTCGTTTCCGAACGCAGGCTTTGCTTTGGCAAGCGTTATGCTGACTTCAATGCCGATCACGCTTTGGATGGCTATGGCAATTAAATATGTCATCTGTTTGGCGATTGCTGTATCCTTCGGCGGCGTGATGTGTACTCTTTCACGTTACTTTAAACGAATATATATGACTGTTCCAATTGGATTGTTCCTTATCGTCGGATTGGCGATCGCACAGAGTGTGTTTCTCTGACAGATAGTAAGAGGATATGTAAAAATATCCACGGTCAATTTGCAAATATCTAATTTTGTAAACTATTGTTGACGAAAGACGAAAAAAGTGGTATAATATTTAGAACAAATATTCTGCATTTTGCTTTATATCAAAAAGCAATTGTATAAGGGGGCAACATGAAAAACCACAGTAAGAATGCTATTCAATATAAAGGGGGAGCGTCACTCAAAAAATCGGAGGTAATAGTACGGTCGATAAGCGCGATCCTTTGTTTGATGTTCGTTCTTGCTGCTTGTGTTGGTTGTACCTCATACGCTTCGTCCGATGAGGTTGCGACATTGAATGCAGAGCTTAACGATGTGATTGAGGAGCTTGACTCCCTCAAAGGAAGTTACGAAGCGGCTCAAAAAGAAATTGATTCCTTAAAGGCAGGTGGGGAAGCGGCTCAAAAGGAGATAGATTCCCTTAAGAGCAGCAACGAAACCGCGCAACAGGAAATCACGTCATTGAAGAATGGTAACCAAACGGCTCAGCAGGAGCTCGATGCTCTTGGAGAGAGCAATAAAGCTGCACAACAAGAGATTGCCTCTCTCAAGGACAGCAATAAAGCAGCACAGAATGAGATTGACTCTCTCACAGAAAGTAACAATGCTGCCAAGCAGGAGATTGAAGCACTCAAGGGTAATAATACCACAATGCAGCAAGAAATCGACTCATTAAAGAGCAGTAACGAAGCCGCACTTCAAGAAATCGAAAAGCTCAAAGCGCAAATTGAGGCGTTGAAAAACGGCACTACTCCCGAAGAACCAGTGAAAATAATCAAAATCTACATAGACCAAGGACATAATCCTACCTCATATCACAATGCAGGCGCATCCGGTAACGGCTTGTATGAGCAGGATTTGACCTTCAATATCGGTAAACTTCTTGCGGAGCTTTTGGAGGAGGACGGACGTTTTGAGGTTTGTCTTTCCCGTCCTACGGCTGACACAGTATTGGGTACCGATAACGATTCCAGCCTTGATGCCCGGATAAAGGGTGCGAAGGACTTTGGAGCAGATTACTTTATTAGCTTACATATCAACTCATATTCCGACAGCAGCGCAAATGGAATAGAAGTTTACGCCGCCGAGCAGGATAGCACGTCATATGCCTTTGGAAGTAGCATACTGCAGGGATTGATTGATTCCACAAATCTGCGAAATCGCGGTATGAAACTAAATCCCGAACTTAGAGTTCTGAAAAATGCTACAATGCCTGCAACTCTCTTGGAAATGGGCTTTATAAGCAATAGCAGCGACGCTACATTACTTTCACAAAGCCCCGAGATGTTTGCTGAAGGAATTTATAATGGTATTCTTTCATATTTTGAACTTTCGAGAAGCGATACATCTACTACTTGATCATCATTACAGCCCCGCGCAATGCGGGGCTTTTTCTTTTCTGAATAGTTTATCTTAAAAAGCAAATAATAATTATGTTTTTATATATTGACAAAAACAATTTTATGGTTTATAATTATAAACATAAGGGAGGTGTTGCTATGAGCAGAAAAGGTGCTACGGTATTGCCGCAAACACAAAAGATATTAACGCAAATGGGTGAGCAGATCAAGCTTGCCAGACTCAGAAGAAATTTATCGGTGGAGTTGGTTTCGGAGCGCGCCGGGATCAGCAGAGCAACCTTGTGGAACGTTGAAAAGGGGAGTCCCTCTGTTGCCATTGGAATATATGCCGCCGTATTACACGCCTTAAATAATATGGATAGTGACCTCTTATTGATTGCAAAGGATGATGAGCTCGGCAGAAAGCTCCAGGACCTCGAGCTCACGACCCGTAAGCGTGCCCCGAATAAGAAGGAGGACCTTGTATGAAAACGATTTACGTATATGAAAACTGGTTGTCGGATACCCCCTCGCTGATTGGCAGACTTTACGTTGATTCGGTAAGAGGCGGAGAAAGCTATTCGTTTGAGTATGACGAGGCATGGCTCTCCAATCCGGCGGCAGTTATGCTTGATCCCGATCTGAACCTGTACGGTGGCAGACAGTATCCTATTGGTAAGGATAAATTCGGACTGTTTGCCGATTCGTCTCCCGACCGTTGGGGCCGTGTACTGATGAAGCGCAGAGAACGTATCCTTGCGGATAAGGAAGAACGAAAGCCACGAACGCTTACCGAAAGTGATTATTTACTTGGTGTCTATGATGAGACGCGAATGGGCGCACTCAGATTTGCTTTGGAGGAGGGCGGAGTCTTCCTTTCGGATGATGCGACCACACCTACGCCGCCTTGGACCTCGCTCAGAACCTTGGAGGAGGCTTCAAGAGAATTTGAAAAGGATGAACGCGGACTGACGGATAGGTGGCTGAAGCAGCTTTTGAAGCCGGGCTCGTCGCTTGGCGGTGCAAGACCGAAGGCAAGCGTACTTGCTCCAAACGG
Organism: Eubacteriales bacterium; assembly: GCA_045653805.1. Lineage (GTDB taxonomy): Bacteria > Bacillota > Clostridia > Oscillospirales > CAG-272 > SVTX01. Next base: position 832 of record JAZOMF010000015.1, on the reverse strand, counting down.
CGATCTTTGGATAGCAAAATTTCCGTCTAAGCACGATGAGGGCAACGTGGGTGCTTGGGAAAAGGTGGTACACGATCTGGCGCGTCTGTGCGGCTTAAACGTTCCAGAATCGAAGCTCGAACACTTCTCTAAGAACGGAAGCACGTTCCTTGTAAAGCGCTTTGATAGAGTTGGTTCTCGCAGGATCCATTTCTCGTCGGCAATGACGATGCTCGGAAAAACCGACGGTGCGGGAGCAAAGGACGGAACAGGATATCTTGATATGGTATCCTTTATCAAATCCAACGGCGCATCGCCAAAGGAGGACCTAATCGAGCTGTGGAGGAGAGTCGTGTTCAATATGGCAGTCTCCAACACAGATGACCATCTAAGAAACCACGGATTCTTGCTCGTATCAAACGGATGGCGACTTTCGCCTCTTTATGACGTTAACCCCGTCGAAGAAGGTGATGAGCTGGCTTTGAACGTTAGCGAGGAGGATAACCGTATTTCCATCAAGCTGGCAATCGAAACTGCACATTACTACGGAATTAAGGAAGCGGATGCGAGAAAGATGGCAGATGATATTCTTGCAACGGTAAGAGACAATTGGGAGCGTATTGCAAAGCAGTGTGGCTTGTCCCGTACCGATATTGAGGATAAGCGCCCCGCATTTAATGCTTGCTATGAGGAGTAAAGATATGAAATTGTTTTGTTGTGATGCCTGTAAATATCTATTTGAATCTAATAAGGAAGAGATCGTTCAATGCCCCGATTGCGGAAAGCTCAAGGTCAGACCCGCCAACAAAGAAGAAATAAAGGAGTTTCAAGACCGAGTTTTGGAGGATGACGA
>JAZOMF010000014.1:0-4168 GCA_045653805.1 Eubacteriales bacterium | reverse complement strand
ACCGAGCTTTTGCAAATCCGGGTTTAGTATATAAAAGGAGTGCAACAGGTTGTCGCCGTCATAATCCTCGTTATCCCGAATATCAACGCGTAATATATTTACTTTTTCCATAACAATTCCTTTCTGTTATGTGCCTACCGCAGAAGCGATAGGCACTTTTTTTAACCGCCGTTTTCTGACTCTACAAAATCAATCTCGAACGGCTCGTCTGTCAGTATCCGCAGATACTTGGTTAAGATTCTTTTTATTCGCTTCCTTGTCATACGCCGATCTCTCCACGTCATTTGCCAAGGATAGCAAGGCTGATACATGATGTATCTTCTTCCATCGAAGTCGTTACAGCAATAGAAATCAAGGTGTTCCTTCTCCTTAATGACATCTCTCAAAATAGCCGCTATTCCGCAATCATAATCCTGATCGTATTCGAGATAGTCTTCTATCGTAGGATGTTCAATATTGCATACGCTAAGCCAAGCGACAACTTCGCTCGTTAGCTTAGGAGCTTTTAGGATCAACTTATGTATCCTCTCGGCGGAATCAATCTTGATTTCATCCATGCAGATTCCGAAGCCATAATCGTGCCAAGTATGATAGCTCATTCTTCGTCCTCCTGATCTTCGGCGTATTTGCTTTCCATCTCTTCGTATGTTTCAGGAACAACACCATATTCGGCTTCAACATCGCTTTTCTCGTCGTTCCAAACCGTAAGATAACATCCTTCCTTAATGAGCTTATCATTGTTATGAAGTTCATAATAGAATGCCTCTTTAAGTTGTTTGTCATCCGGCTTTGTGAATGGATAGCATACTCCAATCCCGTCAAACTGCAAATATGCTGCACCGAAACCGGGAAGATTATCAACCTCACTTTGAGGTTGCCCATTGCTGTCCGGAATCGGATTTCCCTCTTCATCACGGATATAGTGCCAACCGTCGCGTCGTCCACATCGGCTACATCCTTTCCATTCTTCAAGGGTGCTGCAATCAAATTCTACGCAGAGCACTCCTCCACACCGAGGGCACTTTTCGTCACTGATAACAGAGCTCATGCTACCACCTCCTTATATTCGTCAGGGGTGTAATACTTAATTTCTGTAACGATATTGACAAGATCATCAAGAACCTGATCAATGGCTTCTAACACGTTATCATCAAGGATGTTATCGGTTCTCATTCCAAGATCAATGGTCAGTCCGCCTTTATTCTCACTTTCAGGGTAAATAACGCCGCCATATTCCACCCAGTTGTTATTGTCAAGGGTCAATCGACCCTTTTGAAGCATTTTTTGAAGCTGCTTATCGTCTTTGATAAACTGATGCATGTCATCATAAAAGCGACCATTGTTTCCCTTGTCCTTCACATATGCAAGCTGTTCTCCCTTCTTATCAAAGAGCCAAGCTCTTACATCACCATAGATACCTATTGAAATTGTGAGTTTTGGGGTTATTATAACCGATGCATACCAACCGCCATACCAAAGGCAGTTTAATCTTTGGGGATCAAAAGTAGAGGGATCAAACTCAAGCTTCACTCCATATTTCTCTGCTTTTGCAAACAACTCTTTGCATTTGGCATCATACTGCTGTTTTTTCATATCTTTTCACCTCCGGCTTCGTGCACCATATCGTGAGCAACCTCGGAAAAGCTTTCCCAATATGCCTCCCAATAGCTGTCGTTCTTGCTAAGGCTGCGATCAACTCTTTCGGCGATAGCATTGGAGTGCCTAAGTTTGTAAATAGCCTCCTCGGAAAGATTATAAACCTCATTCCAGTTTTCGGTTTGAGAAATGAAATCCTCCTGCTTGCTCTGAATATTGTAGTGATCTGACGCCTCGCGAAGGAATTGGGGGGTCATACGCAAATTAACCTTCTTTATGGTGAGCTCATAATGACTCTCACACCAAAATCCCTCACGGTACGCAGAGTAACTCATATCAGACTCATCTTCGACAAAATCCGCCTCATCTTCCCATACCGGAATACAGCCCGTTGTCTTCTCTTCAGACAGCAATTGCTTCATTCGAAGCTGTGCCATCGCAAGATTGGAAAACGCTTCGGTCGTCTGTCCATAAGCATCATTAGCTGCCCAATCTTCGCTAAGAAGGTAAATCTCAGCCAAAGGCGATTTTTCTTCTATTTCTGCTATGGTAGTGATCATTTCGGGAGCCATTATAACGAGATCGAGTGAAATGTCCTCAAGTGTTTTGCGTTCACCGTAAAGTCCGGACATACGCTGCTCAAAGCGCCAGATATCAGACTTAAGTACTGGTTCGTCAAATTCGCAATAGATCTCCGGAGCATCATTATCGGTTTCACGATCTTCACCGTCGCGAATCTCCGTAATGATTCCAATCAATCCCTCATACTCACTGCAATCGTTCGCTATAACCTTTTCGCCCACGACATACTTTTTGCCTTCAAAGTAAAACTCTTCGCCTATTTTGTTTAATAACATTTTTATTCCCTTTCTGTCCTTCAGACCTGAATTGCAAATAGTGTTCTCGGATCATATCCGTGTTCTTCGCCTGCGATCTTCACCGCTTCGTCTGTATCGGAAGCATTCACAACGTCAATGAACGGGTTTGGATCCATATCGTGCCAATGACCTTCCAACATCTCATCGTGAATATCAACGTTCTCACACTCATCATCGTCCATATCCAATGTTTCAAACATCTGACTGTCACGTACATAATGAGCATCCATGCAAACAACAAATTTTGACATATCTCTTCCTCCTCAAATATGGATGTCAACTGCGACAAGTACTGTTTCATCGTCAAGACCCGATATGAAATCGTCCATCTTTCTACACATTGCATTGTCAACATCGACCTTCTTTGTTTTGGGATGGCAGTACATATCATCCTTTGAATAGTAGCCTTCTGTTTTCAACATTCCGTAGAACATAGGCGGATAGATATGTCTTCCGTCAAGACACTTACGATACATATACTGCTCAAAAGTTTCATCCTTGAGATAGTACACATAGTCAAAGTCATAGATACCGTCTTCCTTGATAATTCCGTGATAGCCTTCGGGAAGTTTCTTTTCCAGAAACGCTTGTGCCATTAAAGCATAAGTTTGTTCTGCCTGCGTCTTCGCAAGCTTCATCATCATATCCCAGTCTATATCCTTTTTGCGTGCTGCACTTACCCATCGGTAGCCATTCGGTGCCCCTCCATCTTCATTGATTCGATAACGTTCTCCATAGGAAAACTCCTTACATGTATCTTTGACAAGGAAGGCACGAGGCCAGCGGCCGCCGATTACATACCAATCATAAAATGCGTTGGGATTCACGTAATAACCGTATCCCTGTTCATATTCGTCATAAACGTAACCGTGATGCTCAGCAGCAAAATCATACAGATAAGTGTAAAGCTTTTTAAAAGGATAGTTAAGGACTGCGGTGTATTTCTTCGCCTTCTTAGTTCTTTTTTCATGATGCAGCTGTCCTGCGTGACGCTGATATACCTTTCCGTCTTTAATGACAAAATCATGTGTCATAAGGTAGTTTGGAGATATTCTTCCGTCAGGACTTTTGATACAGTCAATTGTCCCATTCTCATACTCTTCTTCAACTCCCTCGTCTTTGATGAATTCCAAATATTTTGAATCATCAGTTTGTTCCCAATAGGGTTCAAGCTTCACTTCAATGGCATCCGCTACATTGCGCGAGAACGTGCTTTGTCTTGCGAACAAACGATCTCTCTGTATTCCAGCCATAATTTCATGATTATCAGACTCCGCCATTTTTTGAGTGATCAAGTCGATGAGAGACTTAACCACAGCATTTTCATCATGATTTTCATCTTCTCGTTTTACCTCGACCGTTACTAAAATTGAATAATGCATTTTTAATATTCCTTTCTATTTTTTGATATGGAGAAAGGGCAACCGTATGGCTACCCTTTCATTTGTTATACCCTTATAAAACGCTTAACCACTGCGGTCAGCTTTACGGGCAACTGATTGAGATCTGTGATATCCAAAAAGGAATCACCATAAATGCGCTCGATGTTCTGCTTATCATCTCCGATTGCAGCAGCAATAAACAGGATACCCTTGCGCTGATACTCTCTTTTTATACCTCGAAGATCCTCTTCAGCAGCGGTACCGCTATAACCGTAGTCGGCAGGTTGTCCGTCCGAAATGAGTATCAGAAGT
>JAZOMF010000013.1:0-42483 GCA_045653805.1 Eubacteriales bacterium | reverse complement strand
AGATCTCGTTCTATACCGTCAACAACAACACTTCTCAAAATGTACGTACCGGGTGAATAGAAGACCGCTTCAGCTACCCACTGATTAGCGCTTCCCGCCTTTCTGGTGAACGTTATCTTTTCCTGCTTTGTTCCCTGCGTTTCACTTATCTTGCGAAGGAAATATGCATGCACGGTGGAAGGAGCCTCTCCGTCTATGGTAAGAGTAACGATAGTCTTATATCCCCGCTCACTCAATCCTTCGAAATAATCGATGGAAGGATTGATTACGCCGGTCTCACTGGCTACGTTTCCGGACACGACTATCTCTTCACCCATGAGCTCCTCGTTTTCAACAGGATCGAGCACCTGGGTGTTTCCAAACTGGAAATTAAATCTTCCTTCGATATTGGTGAAAGAAAGCACGCTATCGTTTGTTACTTCCTTACCGTCCAAATATATGATTGCGGTAATAAAGGTAGCTTCGTTCTTCTCAAGCTCCGTAATAGCCCTTATTGCCTCACCGTCGCCATTTACGATTCCGGTATCAAGGCACGATTCATCCAACACTATCGGGATAGTATGCTTACCGTATTCGGATATGCACAATTCGGTCGCAAGACGCGCGCTTCCCAAAACTCTACCGTCAGCACTCACAAAAACGACCTTTAGCGCCGAGAGAACTTGGTTTATCTGCGCCTTTTCAGAGGGATCTGCATAATAAGTGTAGCAGGTTCCCGCGCCCTGAGTAGTTCTGAAATCGGATTCAGACATTCCTTCGAGCTCTTCCTCGGTCCATATTCTGTTAGCTCCCGTATATCCTACGGGAATCTTATCCTGCTTCTTTTCCGGTGTGCTGACGATTGTTTTTGTTATAGTCTGTTGCTGACCGTCATCTGTAACATCGGTCACAGTTTGATTGAGCTTTTCCGTACCGAGATAGAGATACCAGGCTCCGTCTATCTCAAAAACCTCACAATCCTTGTCGGTGCGGGTTTCAACAACTCCGTCGGTTTCGGTTGTAACGGTAACATCGGCAATATATATCTGCACGCCGCTATGAGTAATAGGTTCACCCTCGTCGTTATAAAGAACGACGTCTTTCGTTATGTCAATATAATCATATATAACCGTTCCTTCAAGAACGAGGAAACTATTATCGGCGTTAGTTCTGACCCAAAAATCGATAGAAAGTCCGTATGTATCCTTTGCAACAAAGGTTTTAATAACGTTTTGAGCACCAACCTTCTTAAAGGCTTTATCGACATCTGTTTTGAGTGTACCTACCTCGGAAATGCTTTTGGCATTGGTCTTAATATTTGCTTCGGCAACGCCTGTATCGTCCCTGATCACCAGATCCACCATACCTGCAAGGCTGGACATAGAGCTGTTTTGAACTCTGGCTTTCAGCGCTGCCTTATCAATGGTTATAGTGGCTTTGCTTATCTTGAAACCTTCTACTCCGTTATGAAGCATAAGATCGAGGCGCTGCATCAGGCCCTTTTTTACAACGGCATTGTTTTGATTTGCCTTGCCCTCACCTATCATACCCAAAAGCTCAGAGCCATACGCACTGAGATTGCCGGTAAGTGTGGTAACAGTCTTTCCGTTGATCTCGCAGCTATCTATATCAACAACAAAGTTGACGATATGCTTTATATCACCCCAGGTAGTACCAACGCTTCCCTTATATGCTTCAAGCTGACCGATATAAGTTAAAAGCGCAGCTCTATCCTCAAGATACTGCTCAAGATTGGGAATATCGTTTGCAATATCAATAGCAGCTTTCGGAGTTGGATTGCCATTTTCATCCGTGAAATTTGCTCTATCAACGTTCATTTGCGCTATATAACCTTTAATTTCTGCGCAAAAAACGTCAAGATTTTCAAATCTTTGATAGTTAAGATCCGTGGAGTTATTCTGACCGTATGTATCAAGCTGATAAAGCTCTATGATCTCCATATATGCTTCACCAATGGTCTTCATGGGTCCATTATACACCTCAACCATCATATCGTAAAACTTTTGTATGTCTTCAACAGAGCAAGGCTCTGCGTCAACGTTCTGTCTCAAGGTTCCGTTCATATACGTGGACATAATACCATTTATCGCAGACATATTAGGACTTGACGAAAGCGCATTGAACTCCACTCTTGCCATCTCGAGAGTCAGCTTGATATTTGCCACCTTTTTATCGTAGGATCCGAGAAGTGGGTTTTCATACTCCACATTATCGAATTTTACTGAGGAGATAGCCTTTACGCCCTTGTTACTGGAGGCCTGGAATTCATTCAACGTGCCATTCCACTGGGTGTATGCGAAATCGCTTCTAAGCTCGGTTATTCGGCCATCTGTATCATATTTTGCAGCAAACAAAGGCTGCGACAACAACGCATTAGTATTGAGCGTTGCGGGACGTAAAACTATGTTCTCGAGTCCGTAGATCTCGTCAGATAGATTTACGAGGTTTCCCCAAGTGGTATTTCTGTCGAAAAGATCCTTTCCGGAATCTCCTACCTGAGACGCTCCGGGAGCAACAGGTATCACGTTTCCGTTATCATCATATATAGGGTTTCCGTTGCCGTCAAGCAGAATATCCTTTGCAAGCGCAATCTCAAGATTTCCGTTTGATGTGATCAAAAGCGCCGTGTTGGACACTTCAGGCGAAGTTGACAGCGTAAGCCAGGAAAAGGTCACTACCGTGAGCATAAGAGATCCGACTATAAACAGTGCGAGCGCCGCGGCCAGCTTTTCGCGTACACGAGGCAGTCGTTTTTCGTGCTCGCGCATTCTGATTTCATATTCTCTCACATCGTCACCTCCTTCAAGTTTTTCGTTTTATACATTAGAGTTTGTTTAATTTGCTTCTGAACTTTCGCGGTCTGTTTCCGACTGTTCTTCTGAATGGCTTGAATCATTTTTGGATTTCTCTTTTGATCTCATCTATCTGTTCGCGTATTTTTTTGATGCCGTTTTTGAATAATAATCCCGCAATTATAAATATGGGCAAAATTATTATCAAGAAAAATGCTTGTTTTTGAGTAATAAAGCTATATACGGTGCTAATAAATCCATTCGGGTTGGTTTTGAAAACCATTTTTCCTACAAGGTTTTCACTGGTAACATAAACGGAATCAACACTATTATTATTATCTCCACGAGTAACAAGGCATATTTCAGAATCTATCTCCTTGATTTCATCAATCCTATGCGTAACTATATTGCCGTTCAGATATGCTTCTTTTGATACAAAGCATATAATGTCGTCTTTATTGAGTTCTCTGATGTCTGTTTTTCGAGATATTATAAACGTATTTACCGGAAGTGTCGGCTCCATACTGGGTGTTGCGATTCGGAATACACTGAATCCAAGAATACTTACGTATCCTTGTGTAGACACTTGCAAAATTATCGTTGCGCAAAATATTATCGCCAAAACCAAAAGCACCATACTAATCGTAGACAAAGCCTTTGCTTTCTTCAAAGAGACGTCCTGTTGGGTAATATCTGATTTATTAGTCATAATATCACTTTCATATCACGAAGTGGGACAAGGTGCGCCGTTAAGCGTACATTTGTCACCCTTTGCAATTATTTCTCCTGCCTTGCAGTTAATAAAGGTATTGGCGGTTGCAATAACAGAGGTGGTTCCGTTTACGTATACCGCCGCCTTATTTACTACGTTATTAAACACTGATTCTTTCACGATAAGGGTTGCATTCTCGTTTGCATCATCGGCAACCTTAACGCATCCGTATGCAGAGCTGCTTGAGTCAAACAAACAATTGGAAATAGTGTAATCGTTTTCTCTGCCACCATACTGGTTATCAAGGAACACACAATATCTGTTAGAATTACTTTCGTTTACAGAGCAATTATTAAATGTAGCGTTTCCGTAAACTACCACGCCGCCATTCATAATGCAATCTTTATATATTGCGTTATCACAGTAAGCATAAGTATAGCTTGTGCTGCGATTTGCAGACGACGTACAGTTTTTTAATGTTTTGTTGTTATTTATCGTAAGATTCAAGAACTGCATGGTGCTTCCCGGCTTGGTATTGTTTACATATTGACCTATCTCGCCGAAATTAAATCCGGATGACGAATTAGCGAGTCCTGTCCACACGTAACCGGTTGCGACACTGTCCAGGTTGAGCGTTCCACTATCTCCCACTCCGGCAATTATAATGTTATCACCCTTAAATCTTATCTCTGATGATACGGTAACGGTGTCGTGTATAAGCCATATTTGATTATCCGCTGTTACTTTGTCCACCGCGGATTGGATAAAGCCACCATATACGTACACGGTGGCGTCGTGTATATCTGCTATTTTCCCCGTATTACCAAGGGCAAGTCTGCCATATATTTTATCGGTCAAGGTATCGGCACCGATTTCTGTAACTCCGATGCTTTTACACTCAACAAGCGTTATTTCACCGACGTTGGCAGTTCCAATCATGGTTCCTATACCCTTGTTGCTTGAGCTGGTTGACGTAAGTGTAGTGTTATTGACTTCGCAATTTTCAAGCAGCTGGAACGTCCAGGCATTCGCACCCGCTTGACCTATAATTCCGCCAACGGTTCCGCTCCCTGTGATTTTGCATCCGTCAACAGAGCAATTTTTTATGTTAACGTATGACTTAACAGCTCCGTCTGAGGTATTATTGTATCCCGCAGTCCAGCCGATAAGACCACCGGTGCGAGACCCGTAAAGCGTGGACCTGACAAGGTGACAGTTATCAAGCTCGATAGTGGAGACGCTGTCGAGCACCTCTATAAATGCTCCGCTTCCCTGCGTATTTTTGCTGACAATATTTGAATCAACTATTGCAATATCTCGGATCACAATGCCCGCATCGCCACCAAAGCCCCCCTCAAACATAGGAGCGGAGAATCCTCGCATACAATGCCCTTCTCCCTGTATCGTTATAGTGCCGAATCCTGCGTAGCTGTCGATTTTTATGGGAGTCCACTCAAGCCCTGCCATATCTAAATGATTTGCGATTTTGATAGTGATGTTCTTGACACCGTACATCTTGTAATCGGTAGATAGTGCCATCACCGTCGCGAATTCCGCAGGCGTTTTTATTATGTACACGCCGTTTTCGTCCATTTCAACATTGTTAATATCGGCAAAGCTACCATCCCACGTTTCGTAGACGAGAGCGGGACCGGGGATCTGTATTCCAAATCCCAACGCGCCCACAGCAGGGTTTTGGGATATAGTCATCCAAGCAAAGGAAGAAATGATCATTATTATTCCGGAAATGATGACCACATAGGATGCCAGCGAAATTCTCAACATTGACAGCTTAAGCAATTGTGCTTTGGTCTTGGAGGTCCTCATTTTTTGACGACGCCTCCTCTTTTCTGAGCTACGCTATCTTCCAATCCGTCAAAAAATTCAAAGAGCACAGTTGAATATATTGCAAAGTGCTTTTCATCCTCTCGCCTCTGCAGCTCCGCGGCGATTCTTCTTTCTTCCTCTTTTCTTGCCCACTCTATCGCAGCCTCAGCTTCAAGACGAAGCTTCTCTTGATTTTTCTCAAATTCAATGCGCTTAAGCTCTTCACGTCTGCGGATCAGCATACGCTCGTGCTCTTCCTGTCTAAGTCTTTCCTGCTCCTCCAGAACAGCAACAGCGTCTGCAAAATCATCGTTTTCTTGAGTTGCCAGAATCTCCGCTTTCAACTCTTCTCGCTCTCTTAGGTGACGTTCAAGGTGTCTGTCAAAGTGTCCGATCTCATAATCAAACAATCTGCCACGGCGGCTGTCCTCAAGCGCCTGTTCCAAACGCTCAACCTCGCGCTTGGCTCTTTCTGCCTCCTCTTGCTGGCGAAGAATTTCTATTTCTCTCTCCTCAGCCTCAGCGCGCAGACGGGCGGCCTCCTCCTCAAGAAGTCTCTGTTTGTCAAGCTCCTCAAGACGACGCTTTTCCTGTTCCTCAACGATTCGAAGTCTTTCAGCTTCCTCTTCGAGCATAAGCTGATCCTTGGTCAGCTCCTCAATAAGGACCTTACGTATCTCTACGTCAGGCAGGTCGTAATCTTCGGTCAGCTCTTCTATGATTTCCTTGATGAATTTGGGCTTCAACTGCTTTTTATGAGTATGTGCGGCAGTGGATATCTGCCTATCCCTTTCATCCTCAAGGTAGTTTTTCAAAATTATATATTGAAGCATAACTCCATGGAAAACGTCTCTTTGGACGCTCTCGGTTATTTCGGGAGTCTGCTCCTCAACCTTAATGGCATATCCCACGTCCTCATATCTGCGCATAAACTCATAAAGCGTTACAACGGCTTTATAATTGGTGTTTCTCTTGAGAACGTTGGTTTTTACGATCGTTCCTTTAACTCGTGGCAGCTTGATCAAGGACTGTGCCACGGGAGAGTTCATAAACGTTGAGAGAAGACGGTATATTCTCGAAATCCTCTCAAACACCTCTCTATGCTTCGCGTCTGACGACAAAGCATCTTCCTTTTCCTTTATGTGCAAGAACATTTCGAAATGCACGTCTTCACAAGTGCCTTCCGAATCGGAAGAAAATTTAAGCTTTGCGCCGTCCTCATCTCCCATAGAAAAGGTTAGTGCATCATATCTGATCTTGACGAAACGAAAAGCATTTTCCAGCGCTGTGATAAAAACGCGATTCTCATACATATCTGTAGAATCATCCCTGAGCTTCTGCATCAATCTCTGGGGACGGACGGAGTGAGTATCCGGATCGAAATCCTCAACCAACGCTCCGTGCTGAGCTAGATGTCTGATAACCGAGTCGTCACTCTTTTTAGCATGTGCTACGTTTACTATTATCTCCTCTTCCCTGATCATATTTCGGGGATTAGAGATTATATTCTGAATAAACGGCAGAGCCTCTTCCATAGCCTCTACCCATTTTATATCAACGATCTTTGTTATCCTTCTGTTGGAAAACTGGAATTCGTTGTGAGCGCACTCCATCTGCGCCATAAAAGAATCGTAGAACGCGGTGCTGGACAACGCTCTGATAACGCTCTTGGTATATTTTAAATATACTGCGTCAACGGTTGTCAGCTTGTTCTTCGAGCTTGCTGTTTTCTTCTGATCCGATGCCATACACCGCGCTCCTTTCTTGGGATTTTTATTAGCTCATACGCTTCAGATAGCTTATATACTCCTTGCAAATAGACATATTATCTTTACCAAAGGTACGGTCGAGATAAGTAATAAAATTATTCAACTCGTCCTTCATAAAATCAAGACTGAGCGACTCGAATTTACGAAGAACCTTTTTGGCTACTATGAAATCCACCGCCTCAAGCTCGGTTCCCCCGCAGGCAATATAGCAAGGAACGTAATCCTTCAACTGCTTCATAATACGGTTACCGAATGCCAGTCGGAAATTCTTCACAAGATATGTATTTACGCCTTCAAGCTTTTCAAGCATCTCATCCGATACGGAATATTTGATCTTTGCCGCATCAAACATCTCCGAAAGATGATCCGTAGAGATTCTTATCGATGATTCCTCGGCAACCTCAAATGCAGGCGCACGGCTGTCAAGGTCGATCGGTATTGCACGGTCGTAGACCTTATCCGCAACGGCAAAGGTCGAGTCATCGTTGTTGATGGTTCCGATAAACCATACGTTATTGGGTATCCTTACCTTTCCATCGTCGATCAGACAAGGGTCGTTATCCCAGGTAGCCGACGTAATGTTGACCTTCCATTCGCTTTCTATGGGCATTTCCAAAATCGAAAGCATTTCGGCAAAGTAGTATTCTACACGAGCGATATTCATTTCATCGAGAATAACAATGCCGGGATCTCTAATATAATTAGACTCATATACCGCTCGCAAAAACTCGGTTTCGGTGTATTTGCTTGTAAATTCGTTGAAATAACCGTAAAGCTCGGTTCTCTCACGCCATGCAGGCTGCACAGATATGACGGTAGAGTCGTTATTTACAAATTTACCGAAAGCGTAGGGCAACGAAGTTTTACCTGTACCGGATATACCTTGAAGAATTATAATTCTTACCGTGCCCATAGATGCGATAAAGTGCCGTATCAGCGAGATATCGTAATAAAGATGGAGCTTGGATGCCGCGAATGCGCGGAATTTTACGCAAAATTCTTCCAGAGTGATCTCATTGTCATACTCGGGACGAGTATATATCTCTTTATAATAATTATCTACAGATGTCAGCCTGAAAAATCTGCTCGCAGAGGGATCTACACAAGGCGAATCAACAGTATTTCGATTGGACATTATCTGAACCGACTCTTCTTCTCCGGGTGTGGGCTTATCTAATCCGCCCATTTTCATAGACAGTATTCTGTCCTTTTCGTAGGTCAACTTAATGATCTCTCTTTGAAGCTCCTTGACCTTTTTTTCGGATTCATCAAGCTTTTTTATCGGAACACGAAAACGGAAGATCTTTTTTCCAAGCTTCACGGCAAACACTATAAGGAGGACTATGATAGCAACAATGACGAGATTGGCAACGATGAAGAGTATCCATTCAAGAAGATTGAATTCCGCGCCGTTTTGCTTGATTGCTTCCATTCTTGAGCCTATATCGAATATGCTTAGAAAGAAATCAAAAATTGCTTTGAAAATATTCAGAAACTCGTAAAAGATATTACCTATATCCTGCGCAAAATATTTAAGAAAATTATCCACTGACTACCTCCTCCTTTCGAAAAAATTTCATAAGTTATTACTCTTGGATGTCTGATTTTTCGTTCTGTTCTGCCTGCTCTTTTTGGGCGGCTTTTTCCTTTTCTATATCGGCCAGCAGCTCTGCCTTAAGCTTTTCGCGTAGCTCCGCCTCGTATGCTGCACGCCTGATCTCTTCCTGCATCTGCTCATCCTGAACCGCTGCAGCAATAATATCCTCATTAGCACCTCTCTCCTGCTCGTACTTGATAAGCATCTTTACGTTCTGGTACTCGAAAAGCACGCGGAAGAACTGAATGAGATGATACACAAAGAATATAAGCACGGGAAGAACTACCACAAGGAAGAATCCAAGGGGAGTTTGCATAAAGTCTATAGCCGCGCCTACAGCCGGAATACGGAATACGTACTGTCCGACGATCTCATTCTGATGCACGGTAATAGGGTCAGGAATATTACTGTTGTCACCCTGAGTTTCAAATATGCAGTATTCGCCACTGGGATACTTTCTGACGATACGGTGCGTATTGAGCACCTCTTTTCCCTGGATAAGGGTTCTATACGTTATAATATCACCCTCTTTAAGCTCAGCGGCATCCTTTACATCGATGTCGATAATAAGGTCTCCGGGCATGATCGTGTCCTTCATGGAGTCAGTCTGAACCGTAAGAAGCTTTAATCCAAACAGACTGGGCACGCCGTTGCTCATTGTTGACGTGTAGGATATAAAGATACAAACCGATGCGAAAATAAGCGCCACAACAAGCACCACGTTTACAATGGTGTTAAGAGCTTTTTTGCTTTTTTCTTTTTTGATAGCTTTAGACTTTTCGCTATTTTCGGAGGATTCGATTTTCTCGTTCTCCGCCTCGATGCTTACCGATTCGTTGGGAGCTTCTGCGTTGTTGCCGTTCAATATTTTCTGCTCGGCATCGACAACCTTTTTGATATTTTTTTTCTTTCCCATAACGTGCTCCTTATTTTTTATATAATAAAATGCATAATAGCATTATTATTCTCAAGCTTTATTTAATTTCTTCCATTCCACTCTGGTCCTGGAATTCAACGTTGAACTGTATGCTTGAAAAGATACGCGCTGCATCACCGATTTGGTTAGTACAGTCCACGTCCTGCCCTTCAAGCCACAGATACATCTCGATTTTTACCATTTCTCCGTCGTCAAGCTCGAAAAGTGCGGTGTCGTCCATAAATTCTCCGTGACGGTAGACTACAACGTCTTTTTGAGCAGGATCTGCTTCAGTCCACAAAGTGGCTGACTGTCGGATCAGGTTATTTTCAGGTAACAGGCTACTACCATCACCGTCAATGCTCGGTGTAGGAATGTACTCCGATACGTATTCTCCTTCGTAATTGACGTGATTGGTAGCATTAGGCTCATATACCACAAACCTTGTCATCTCATCGTCTGTCTCCCCATTTTTATCAAGGGGAGTTATGCGAAATCCTATTCGCACGGCGTATTGAGCTCCGCCACCGCCGTTTATGTGGATGATCTCTTCATCATCCCACATGGGTGTTCCCACAACATATGTTCCCTCTCCCCGGTCGGAGCTTGAGAGAGAGACCTTTATATTTCCTTCTGCCAATCCGTAGAAGGTGGCTTTTACGTAATATCCATTTATGGAATCGCTATTTGTATGCTGATCATCATTCAGCATCCGGTCGGTGCTTTCTACCCTGCCGTCAAAACCGAATCTCGCCGCATAAAAGCAATCATTTTCATAAGAATAAGTAACCGGTCTTAAAATGGAATTATCGGTAAACCTTTGGCTGTAATCAAGGTGCTGACTCCAGCCCTCTCCGCCGTCAGATTTCCAAGAAAGGCTGAGCCCTCCACCCGAGTTTACGTATATCTCCATATTATTTACGGTCGGTGTTCTGCTTATGGCAAACCAAGTATAGGTTGCCGTTGATAACATTAAAAGCAATATCAGAAGCAGGAGGAATATCTCTATAAGCAGGAATTTTTTCCTCGTTACTATGTTTGCTCTTTTTTTAAACATTTTTTCTCCTTTAATGTGCGTCGGCAAACGTATCCACTCATTATATTTGCCGACTCAAAGACGAATTTGCTTTTCTCTCCCCTGCCGAAATCGGCAGGGGAGATTCCCGAAACAACGCCTACCCGTTTCGGGCATTATTGCGCTTCTTTGAGAAGCGGCAGAATTTTAGTTGTTCTCTGTATTGGAGGTTGTCTCCTCAACAGACTCGCTCTCGGTAGTAGATTCGGATTCAGCACCTGCACCCTTGAGATCCTCGTAATCCATGGGCTTGAGCTCTGCACTGGAGCTGAACTGGAGGTTAAGGCTACCTACAAGAGAAGCTGCGCTCTCTGCGGAAACCATGCTGTTGTTAACTAAGTCGCCATCAAGATATACGAGAACGGAGAGCTGGGTTGCAGTGTTCTGAGCAAGAGGCATAAGCTCGGTCTTACCCTCGGTTGCTGCGATCTTAGTGCCGATCGTAATAGCGCCGCCGTTAGCGGGAATGGTGAAGTTATAGAGGTATATGCTGGAAGTGATCTCATTGTCAGAAATCTTGTAATCACCGTTGTTGACATCCTGCTCAAGGAGGCCGATAGCCACGATGTTCTTGGACTCATCGAGGAATACGATACGAACAGCGGTCATAAGCAGTTTTGCCTGCTTCGTATCAACGCCGGTTGTTGTAAAGGTCATAGTGCTTCCGTTACCCATAGTAGCCTCAGAGCCATTGGTCTCATATATTCTGCCTATAGGCTCGGTCTGGAGCATAAGGCTGGAGCCCTTTGCGTTGGTTCTGAAGGCAAGGTCGATCATATAACCGTAGAAATCGGTGATATACTTGGTGGATCCTTCATTGGTATTATCCGGAGGCAACGTCGTTCCAAGCGCCGCATACATATTAATTCTGCCTGCTTCGGCAACCACAGTGCCGAGGTTAACCGGAACCGCAACAGTTGAGCCATTGAAGGTTACTGTAACTGTTATATCTGCATCATACTCGCCAACAACCTCAGCAAAGTCAGCGTGAACGCCGCTTCCCGAGGCGAAATCAACCGTACCACCCTGAAGGAATGCCATACCGAAATTCATAAGGTCTGGGTCGATATTATCCATGCTGAAATCTTCACCCATCATCTTCTGAATATCATCGGTAGTTTTACCGCTAACAAGTATCTTTTCGTAATCCAGGAAGCCTGTGTTGATAAGTATCGCTCTGGTTTGATCCCATGTCGCATTGGTTGCGTCATTCTCATTGTTAGCTTTAAATGTGTCCCAAGCAGACTTGGTAGCCGCAAGCGTGGTCTTGATTTTGTTATATTTATTTATTACCGCTTGCAGAGTATCATCCATAGGAACGCTCTGGGTTCCTATGGTTATGCTTTCAGCATTCGAGTCAAGAGTTGTGACATCAAAAGCGGTAATCGCGCTAACAACATTGCCCCAGGTTGTATCGTCAAGGTTAAAAAGTATCATAGCAGCCTTTGCGGCAACATACCACTTTGCGGCGGTAGCAAGATCTGCGTTTGCTTCCTCAAGTGCTGTGATCATCTCCCCAGTGAAAGAAATATCAAAGCTTGCGCCGGTTCCCTGCAGCGCTCTGGTTATAACCACGTTTGCAAGAGGAGTACCGTATTTTTCGAAGGTGCCGTCTGCCTTAGCCTGAGCAGCAGCGAGAGTGGAGCTTACGTTGCTCTTGTACTGGATCCAAGCGGTCTGCTGAGCAGACATTCCGGATGCAGTACCGATAGCGGTAACGCCTTTACCGTTTCCTGCTACCCAAGAACCATTATTGTATATACCCGTTGTAGCGGCTGCAAGACCAGAAATTCTACCATCCGCACCGTAAACAGGAACGGAAAGACCTGCTCCGTTGAGCATGTAATCATAATCATCGTGGGTACTTTCAAGAACGTTAAGTCTGGCAGGCATAAGCTGGATCTGGCTAAGACCGTAAGCGTTGCCGTCACCAAGGTCAACGATATTACCCCAAGTGATGTTTCTATCAAGAAGAGGCTTGCCGGAATCCGATACGTTAGAGGTGATGGAACCCATACCGCCGGAGGGAACAAGCGCCATTTCAAGGTTGCCGTTTGCACCTACAGAAGTGTACACACCGGTCAATTCGGGCGCAGTAGAAAGAGTGAACCATGCATACGATGATGAGATCACCATAAATACTCCAACCAAAAGCATAGCAACTGCTGCTATAAGCTTGCCTTTGATGGAGGATATAATGCTACGATTTTTGTTAGTCATTTCTTTTTCTCCTTTTCAAATCGTAAAAATTATATATTAAACGCAAAACAGAGTGGTTTTTTTCGCGCTTAAAGCAAAAGTTATTTGTTTTTAGGCTTTTAGCCTTCGGTAATTGCCGTTTATTCTACCTGCTCGAAATTAAATTCCAAGCCCAAATGTCCGCCGATTATCTCGTCGGTGCAATCGGGATCGTCACCTTCAAGCCATAGAACCACGGTGTATTTGTGTACCTTTCCGGGCTCTACATTTTCCACAGTGCCCGACGTCACGATGCTTTCCGATTCAAATGGAAGCGCAACGAGACGATAATAATCAATTTCGTTTATATCGTTGGGGATAAGTTCAAATTGCTTTTCCGGAAGCATCGCTTCCTCCATAAAAGGGGGATTTCTGTATCCGCGAGAGTTATCGTCCCTTGACGGAAGAGTTTGACTTTCACCGTCATCGGTCGCATCCGCAAAAAAGCTCATCTTGCCGTCTGTGAAAAGCATTATCCACGCCGCCTCTCTTACGCTTTGACTCTGGGAGTTGATCTTCAACTCGTAGGCATAGGAGGCCGGGGTTTCACCCGCATTTTCAATATAAAACGTATATGCAAAATAATCTTTTCCGTTGTGAGATCCGTCGATCTTGTCCACGTCCTCATCTATCCAAGTAATGGAAATACAAGGCGTGTTATCTACGACCTCGCCTCTCAAATACGAGGTGGGATCTTCGACGTGACCCTCCTCGTTCAGCTTTTCGCCTATTGAAAATCCGCTCTTAAAAAGATCGGAATTAAGGTTCACCGAGAAGTGACCCTTCATTTTTGTTATTTCGGACAAGCCGAACAGCGCAACAAGCAGTAGAACGAATGCAAGTAATAACGAGATCAGAACTCTGCCCTTAAAAAGCCACGCAAACAGGTTTGACGCTCCGGACTTATCGAAATACGCGCCCTTGGCTACCTCAAGAATCTTTATATCCTCTCGGTTTTTTATTCCTGCCGCCTTTACGTCGGCACGAAGCTGCTTGCGCCCCGCCTTTATCTTTGCGACCTCAGCGCGTGTCAGTCTGACGCCCGCTTTTTTATATCTCAAGGGATGAAGCTGATTATCCCTTTCAATCTTTTTTTGCTGCTTTTTTAATTCCCTTTGCTGCTTTTTGTCCAAGGATCCATTGTTATTATTCATAAGCGCGTTCCCTCAATAGAGCTTCCTTGACAAGCTCGTCCTCGGTAAGGGCGTGGCTGAATACGGGGCCTCCAATGTGCTTAACTCCGCAAGCAGTAAGCCAACGTCTCGAATCATCGTCAGCGACGTCTTTTGCAAACACCGCAAAGCCCTTTTTATGGAGCTCGGTGATAAGATCCGCGTTTTCCTTTTTCAAATATAGCGAACAGTGAGGTCTGATATTGACAAATCCCATTTCAATGGCATCGGAAACCGATACATCGTCGGGTGTCCAATCGTCAAGCAATAAGGAAATGCCGTTTTCAAGATAGTTGCACACAGTCTTTTTAACTTCCTCGTCCGCATCTCTGACAACCGCCGCCGGAATCGTGATAAGTAATCTTGATCTGTCTATCGGCTGATCCGAAAACAATGTCTCGAAGCGTGCAACTTGTGATTTAATATAAAAGGAAGGAAACATTTCTATAATGATGGCGTCGATGGGCAATTTGCAGGTCTGAATTCTTAAAACAGTGTCTGCCGCCTCATACAAAAGGAAGAACGCCATTTTTTCGATCATTTCCAAGCGTTGAAGCATCGGCTCGACCTCACGAATGCTTTCGGTCGACTCGGAATCGTTCTCCAGCCCCTTAAACCACGGGATCGCATCATAGGATCTAACTCGGTTTGCAAGCGGGTCAAAGGTGTTATAAAACGTAAGTCCCATTGGGCGATTTTCTCTATGCTTATTTACAAGAGGAATCGTTTTAGGGATAGTCAGCGTGTAATTTATGTATTTCTGATACACCTCGCGGCAGTCACTCTGCGCTTTTTTAAAGACACTTATCAGATCCTGAGAAAACGCAGTTCCTTCAAGTGCAACTATCTCTTCAAATGCCTCCCTGAAGGGGTCCTCGGATTTTCGGGTAGAAGCTATCGCGTCAAGCTCTTTCGCAATTCCAACGATCTGTGCAATAGGACTTATCTCACTTCCCTTTTTACCCGCGGGGAATCCACTTCCGTCAAATCTTTCCATATGATCCTCACAGCTTTCGCGGATCATATTCCAAGTTATGTTGAACGAAGAAGCAGCATCGTTCTTTTTATTGCGCTTGAATACCGTACGCAGTGTCTTTTCCTGAAGCTTTGTAACAAGACGTCTGCCGTCAACGGTGTATTTTTGATATACGGCTTTTTCTTCTTCTGTGAAGTCATTTTGCCATATCTGATATTCTATGGGTACCAACGCCTTTCCAAGCTGATGATAAAGACCGCACTTGTAGGCTAATTCGGCAAATTTCGTTTTCATTTGATCTGCTCCCGCACCGGAATCCTTACCGAAAGGTGTGGAGCAAGCTTTAACAAAAAGCACCTGAGTATAAGATGCAACTCTTACCGATTGTTGTCTGATAAGAGGAGAAAGCCCTCTGAATGCATCATCCCAAGTTTCATATTCCTTTCTTTGCCAAGTGGTTTTCATCATAGATCTCCTTTGGGGTTGGGTTTGCTAGGCTTCTGCGAAAAAATTCGCAGAAGCCTTTATAAGTCATGTGTAATTATTTATTATTAAGATTTGCGCTTGCGTCTTTGACGGTTGCGGCTTCTTCTCTTGTGGTCTTTATGCTTGCCGTTTCCGCGTTTGGAGGAATTCTTTTTTCCCTTTTTGCCTCTGCTGGCGGTTTTAACATTACTAGACTCGGGCCATTGGGTTTCGCCATCATCAGCGGATATGTCATAATCTACAAGCGGGGTCGTGTCGGCGGTTCTCAGCTTCTTCATTAAGAAGTATATTCCAACGCCACCGCCACCAAGCAGAAGTATTATGAGTATTATTAACATGAGCCAGAGGTTATCGTCGTCATCCTCATCGTCATCTTTGTCGTCAGACGTATCGGTATCGGTAGACTCGGTCTCGGCGGACTCGGTCTCGGTGGACTCGGTCTCGGTAGACTCGGTCTCGGTGGACTCGGTCTCGGTGGACTCGGTCTCGGTAGACTCGGTCTCGGTAGACTCGGTCTCGGCAGACTCGGTCTCGGTAGACTCGGTCTCGGTGGACTCGGTCTCGGTGGACTCGGTCTCGGTGGACTCGGTCTCGGTAGACTCGGTCTCGGTAGACTCGGTCTCGGTAGACTCGGTCTCGGTAGACTCGGTCTCGGTAGACTCGGTCTCGGTAGACTCGGTCTCGGTAGACTCGGTCTCAACGGGTCTGTCTATGACATCTATTCTGATAACATAACTTGCGTAGTAATCTGAATTCATTCCCGTGTTATCCAAAAGGATATCAAATTCACTAAGTGTTATATAATAGGTGCCCTTTTCAACCGAATCAATTTCAATTTCCAGAGTTACGTCTGCCTGAACCATATTTCCAAAGGTTCCGCAAGGATGCATTATAGCGTTGTTTTTCCACTCAGAGGTGTTAGAAAGAGTATCTTTTACAGTTACTTTCTTAATCCCAACGCTGTCTGAAGAAAAACCATAAATTGAAATTCCAAACGTATTCTCGAACGTAAGAGATACTATATTTTGATCGGAATAGACCTCTACAGTTTTATCCGCTTGAACCTCGTTTGAGGTTTGTTCTGCGGAAAGACTCACGCAGAACAAAGCCATCACCAATGAGCAGGCAATAACAAACGCCAAAATTCTATTCATTTTTCTCATATTGCAATTCCCTCTCATTTATCAATTATTTGAACTCTCAGAAGAGTTCGCAGAATATAGGGAGTCGTATTCTGTTTCCCAATACTGGAACTTGTAAGACAATCTTACAGCATCTCCAACGTCAATTCTGCCGTTTCCGTTTACATCTGCCGCCAAAATCTCAGCATCACTCATTTTTTTGTCTTCATCAAGATCATCTGCAAAGTGAGCAGAAAGTCTTGCATAGTCAGCAATGCTGATTCTACCATCGCCGTTAGTATCACCAACAACCACAATAACGAGCTCTTCGGTAACGTAGTTTGCGCCGTCGAATGCAGTTATCTTAATAACGTCACCGGTGCAAACGAGACCGCTTACCTTTTCATTGCCATTCTTGTCATAAACGATTTTGCTTACGTCCACAGCACCCTCAACGTTGACGGTGAGCATATCGACAAACTTTTCAACACCTACACCACTGATGTTTGCGTCAAGGAGTAATCCGGATTCACCGCCGATCTCAACGGTACCGAAGCCCTTTACAACATCCTTGACGTCTTCGTCGTCAAGATCAATACTGGGTGTATCGAAATCCATTGCATCGGGCTGAAGAACAGTAGTAATGGTAAGAGTTACGTTGATTCTGTCAACAAGCTCGGTCTGGAAACGATAAGTCGCATAAGAGTCTGCCACCTTGTGACCTGCAAGAGTTGCAGAGTTTCCGGTGATATTGAGTCTCGAGATAATCTTGTTGCCTATCTTTACGAGGTTGTCGTAAGAATTGAACAGACGAATCATTTCGGCTGTGCCGTCATCTATATCGACTCCGATTGCTGTGAGAAGCTCCTCACAGCTTATGTCGTTTATAGTTTTGCATGCAGTTATAAACTCTGCAGTGGTCATATTTTCTATTGCGTCCGCGATCTTGTTGTTACCCTTTCCGTTCAGATAATCCTCAAGAGCATACTTATAAACAGACTTCTTAATAGAATTATTTGTGCCGTAAGCCGCAGATGCGCAGATGAGTGCCGCGTAAGCAGGATTCTTGGTAAGGTTAATGTTAACATTCACATCTCCACCAAACTCAACGCTAAAACCGTTTCCATATGCGATGTCGCCAAGGTTGATTTCAAACGTCTCAACATCTACTACGCTAAGGTCATTGCAAAGTGCCGCAAGAGCAGCCTTCTCTTCATCTGTACCCTCAATGACCACTGTAAACTTTCCTGTTTCCTTGTTAGAAGGTACGGAGTCGAATGTAATATAGTTGCCTTCAGCAATGTAGGGTACGATATTCCAGTTTTCTATAGACAACTCATATTCTGCCAAAGCTTCATTATTATTAATAGCTCTTGCCAGATTTTTGAAATCGGCAACATCGGCGAATACGGTATTTATTGCGTAGCTGAGGCCTTCGGTATCGAGTGTGTCGATAATAGAGTTAACAACCCCCGCTTTACCGCTGCCAAGAATAGCAGTAATATCCTTAGCGGCAAAATTGTAAATGTAGTATCCGTCAATAGCAATTGCCGAGCCATTGTACGTTGACATTGCCATATCTATTGCTATATCAACAAGGACCGCCTGGAAATCAAGGATTTCGGTATCATTGAGGTATGCAGCGGAAAGCGCAAGCTCAATATCGTTACCGTTCTTTCTGATAGAATAGATCTTATTGCGTACATATCCGTTCTCGTTTACGTAGTAGCCGTTGGTAAGATACTTGGAAACGTCATCAGTGTATCTGCCTCCGGTGAGAATAAAGCTTCCCTTGCCGAGATTTCCGTCAAGCATACCGGCTTCTTCAGTGCCAAGTCTGCTATCCACGATCCGTACGGTTCCGCCTGCAGAAACGTTACCCTTCAAAGTAAATCCATTGAGGTTGATCACTGCATTATGAGGAATGTAAACATCCTGTTCAAGAACGGTATCGGATGTAAGAATGACGATTCCGTAGTTGCCGAGATTGTTCAATACACTCGTAAGCTCGTTAGAGCAGTAGAATTTCTTGGTTACGCCGTCACCATTAATATCAAATACTATCGCATCGTAATCTTTATCAATAATATTTGCAAGCTTTACAGAGAAATCTATCTCGAATCTCTCTGCATCGGGGTGTGCCTCGTAGATCATTCCCATAACAGCATCGCCAAGACCGAACTTAGCGTCAATTTTATCGAATACTCCGTTAAGGTTGATCTTGAATGTTCCGGAATACTTATCGGTTGCTACGTCGTGAGCTTCAACCTCTATATTTTCATCAAGATAATAATGAGCCTTTTTAAAGTTATTACAAATTCCCTCGAACTTATCAAGATCAACGTCCTTGCCAAGAATTGCAAAGGTGTTTTCGAATGTATCGGTCGAAAGATTTTCGTCAGAAAGAATTCCTTCTATCATTCCCCACTCATATCTTATGCTATCTCTGAGGTTAAGAGCGGAAATGTCAGCAATATCAACGTTTCCGGAAACAAGCATCTGCGCCAAGTAGTACGGATAAACAGCATCGGGAGCGGTGATAATAAACTGGAACTGTCCTTCGTCGCAAACGATATTAACGTAATCCTTGACCTTCACTACTGCGCTTCTCATTTTGGAGAGCATCGCAGGAGATGTAGTATCGGAAAGTGTAACGTAGAATCCTATTTCTCTTCCGTCCAGATTAATGGAGGAGGTCATAAGTCTTCCGCCCACATTACCTTCAGGATCGATCATAGGCTCAAGTGCGCCAAGAGCCGCATCGTTGATAACGGTACCGTTTTCTCTAACGACTTTGCAGAACAGATCAAGACTGAACTTACTGTCAGCCACCATATCTGTCATTGCCTGTAGATGCATTGCTGTTCCATCCCAGAAAACGTTGCCTCCAAGCTCTACCTTGTCATACATTGTCATAGCCAAAGGCAGATTAGAAAGAACTCCACTATCTATAGCAGACGAAATGTCAGAGGAAGTACGGAAGACAATTATAATGTTACCATTTTCATCCTTAACAGGAATAAATCTTGCTCCAACTTCGCCAACCGCTTCATTCAGAATATCAATGAAAGCAAGGAACTTCTCATTTTCGAGGTCAACGGATTCAACCGTTACGTCAATGTGTCTGTCATCACCAAAGGAGTCGAGATTCACAAAAGAATATCTAATAGATTCTCCGACAACTTCAACCTGCTCGCCCGCTATAGTATAAACAAGCTTAGTGTTGTTATTGGGAGATGCAGGCAACGTCACGGTCCAGTCCATATCATAGTAGAATAACTGATCGGCAGCACCGGGCACGCTTACGGTGTATGTGTGAGGAGTATATGTTACGACAACGTCTCCGGTGATGTCTTCGATAACAATATCTCCTTGAGGTATGCTATCTGCACCGATAACGTCATAGTATTCCTTGTTTATCGCAAGCTTTGCATCGAGCGCGTTAAATTTATCCAAAATAACACTTCCAATAAAGCTTCCGTTTCCAAGAGTAACGGTATCCTTGTGCGAATCTACAGTACCATCGCCCTTGACAACGTTGATTATAACGCTTACCGTAGACTTATCGGGAGCCGCACAAACCACAGAGTTGTTAAGAACAACCTTGCCGTTACCTTCGTATTCGGTAACATTTCCCATTGAATCGTAGATAGCGGAGGTGAGGGCTCCAAGAGAAGCACTGTTGCCATCAACGTATTCATTTACAGGAGCGATATCCTTGCAATCATCAATAGCTTCTCTGATAGAATCAAGCTTTTCAACATAGGACTCAAGACCGTTGCCGGAAAGAAGGCTGGTGAAGACCTTTCTGTCAGGGTCATTAGCATCGGCTGGGCAAAGTGCATTAAACACCTGGGAGAGCACGTCAAGCTGATTCTTGATGTTTGCCGCATTGTTTGCGGTGTAATAATACTTGAGTCCCTCTGCCGCACCCTTACTCTTTGCGGATCTGTATGCGGTGAGGTAGGAATAAAGCAAAATATTTCCTGCGGAATCAACACAATCGGTCTTAAGAAGAGCAACTGCGTCCTTTGCTTCCTGGCTCATATCACTTCCGTTTACAACGGAAACGATAAGGTTAATTTTCTCATAACTGATAGATCCCAGTGCGCTATAGAGATTACCTTCCGCCATTCTGTCGAGAATCTCGAGCTGACTTTCTGCATCACCGGCAAGAACGTAAGGAAGGTTAGCAATGGTGCTTATGCTTCCATGCTCGATATCTTCTACCACGAGCTCAAAGTTGACAGTCACAGTTTCAAACGAACCGTTGAAAGCGAACTCTGCAGATCCATCTGTTATTTTGTAGTTTGCAAGTATTGCGCCGTCTTCGTCTACAAGATCAACGGAGCACGCGTTCCAGATCGCACCCGAGAGAAGTCCGGAAGGAACAGAGGGCGCGGTCACTTTATATCCATTCGGAGTTGCGGTCGTTTCAAAAGACACTATAGTGGGAACTCTGTACTTGAGCGTACCAAAGAGCTCTTGACCCACTGTGTTTTTGAAAGCGTTGACCTTAAGCACGTTTCTAGCTTCCTCTGTAATCATGGAACCAATCGAGCTGTCGGCAATAATTGCATTGAAAGTCGAACCCTTGAGAGCCGCGCCCTCAGTACGTGTTACAAAAAGATCCTCGCTAACCTTGATAATATCGCTTTGATATTTAGATACGCCGTTTACCTTATAATCATAAGACTTGGAGGAATCGGCATGATTTTCAAGCTGATATCGGTATCCGTAAGGTACAGTCATTTCTGCAGCATAGCTGGAAGAAATTGTGTACATGTTAGGAGTGTAGACGATCTCAACGTATGCCTCACCCGCATCATTACGAGTAATCGTTGTGTTATATGTGTAGTAATCGCTGTCAACGTTATACACTGCAGCGTTTTCGGTCCAGTAAGCGAGGGAGTTTTGGCGCACGCCCAAAGCTTCGACCCTGTCGGTGATTTCCTTGTCCGTCGCACCTTCCTTCATAAGGATGCGAGTGCTCTTTCCGTCAAGCGTAGAGATCTTATTCGTTGCATCGACAACCTGTGCCTTCACAACTATGTTAACGTAGCTCTGAGCCACGCCCGCCTTCACGGTTGTTGTTGCCGCCACAGGAGCTTCAACAAAAGCATCATCGTTATGAGTGCTTACATTCCCCTTGGCCGCAACAAGCGCGTAATTAAGAGCCTGAAGCTCAAGCGCAGTCGCGTCGGTTCTGACGGGACTATTGTAAAGCACTTCCCAATTCTCTTCCGTGATTTTTTTGAGATCCACCTCAAGAGATTCAAGAATATCATTAAGCAGATTAATGTTATTAACATCCTGCTCATTTAAGTGACCGAGCTCAAGCGCAACATCCAAAATCCACAGCTTCGCGCCAAGACCTGTTTTGGGGTCTGTAAGCGCCGAAATATATCCTAGCATATTTCCGGAAGCCGATTTGAGATCTTCTCCGTTTGTGAGAAGATATTCGAGCTTATTGGAGCTCTGGTTGTATGCAGCTATTTCCTTGCAGAGAACAAACACACCGCCATTGGCGTTTCTTTCCGCTTCCATTGCTTTGATAGCATTATAGCCGGCTTCGCCCTCCGGGAAGAAGTCGATCTTGGAGCTTCCAAATCTTACAGGCTCTGTCATTTTAAGAAGCGCCGAGAACACGGTCTCACTGGCAACGGTTGAAAGATCATCCTCACAAGCTGCCGCGTTCTCAAGGTTAGTCAAACCGTTGATCAAAAGCGCAGGGGCGTTTGCAATCTCACGCTGAGTGTCGATATCAATCGCAACTCTGACCTCGTATTCCACCTCGACGCTGTAACTTTCCGCGTCAGTCTCAAATCTGCCGTTACCACTTTTATCAAGAACTATAGCAGACTTGATCTCGGATCCTATAGCATCCTGAGTGACAAGATATGCCTTTACGGGCACCCACGTATACCCCTCATTGATAAACTCTTTTGCCGAAACGGTCTTATTTTCCGCGTCGATCAAAACGAGATTGTCATTGTCCGAGGGAACAGGAATCGTATGAGTGTCGCCAATGACAGCGTTGCAATTGAGGACTATTTTTTCGCCCTCGCTCACAAAACCGTAATATTCGGCAACTATTTTGGCATCTGTCACCGTCACGGTTTTGCTTTCAGATGTATCGCTGTATTCAACCGAATGCAGAACCTCCAGCGCAGATATAGTTGTTACGAAATTCGCAGCCAACAGAGTAATCGCCAATGTTATCGCAAACATACGTAGAGAAAATTGTTTCATAAGTCATACCTCCTATTTTTCTCAAATTGTATCTAATTTCCAAACACCAACTTTGAAAGTCTGTGTAATGCTTTCCCATATTTTACTTTTACCTATATATTATACTATACATTTAGTCATTTGTCAATTAAGAAAAATAAAAAAACGTACTTTGTACACATTAAACAAGTAGAAAAGCTATACGCTTGATTAAATCATAGACAGTCACAAAATTTCGGTTAATCTTTTGTGAACTACTTGTTTCGAAACGCGTTTAATTTGATCATCGCCATCCCTTTTAATTAATCAATCTACAAAATCACTATCGTAAAAAGCGCAACGCTAAACTAACCCAAGCAACATCAATTGAATAAAACAAGCCTGTCAATCACAAAACGGCAGATACTCAATGTTGGGACGCGGTCGGCAACGCCATTAAAGCTCCTTCAACAGATATTATGCTAACGCCAACTCAGAACAAAGCCTTGTTTTTTCAACTTTTTGTTTAATTTGCAACCGTTTGTTGTACAGTGGAACCGTGGTAATTGAGGCTTATTTCTCAAAAATGCCGTTCCGTCATTTAAAAGCACAAAAAAACAGAAGCTATGCATAGAATAAACTCTTTGACAGCCTTCGTTGGTGTATGGAGTAACCGAGGAGACATGTTCCCTGGGTACTTCTTCCCGTACTTCTTATGGCGTCGCCCGCTACAGGTCCAAAAGCCTTTGCATCGCTGGTTGCAACAAAAGTTATTTCTACATCTTGATAACCAATAGATGCATTCGTAACTCTTCCGTCGACAAATTGACCACCCCAAAAAACAATATAGTCAAAAACATTATCTTTTGTCAAGGTTATTGGGGAGGTGACTCCGGTTGCCCAAATTGCCCGATTTTTACCGAGCACGAAGCCATAGAAAGCTGCAATACCATCATAGCCATTATTAATTCGAATTTTTTTCATAACACTTAAGCTCCTTTTTATTGTCAAAACGGCGAATATCAATATTGCTCCATCATAGCAAACATTATATCACTATAGAACTAACTTGTCAACCTTATAAGTATAATTTTTTCTGCATTTTCGTGATAAAATATTCTTATAAGACTAACAAGGAGAAAAACTATGAATGTTAGTAAAAGAATAATTAGCTTAAGAGAACGCTGTGGGTTAACACAAAACGGTTTAGCAGAAAAAGCGGGCGTGTCTCAGACACATTTAAGGCGTGTAGAGCTTGGTCAGGCAGATATCACCATTGGGCATCTGCAGCTTCTTTGTGATGCGATGAGCATTTCTATTCAAGAGTTTTTCAAAGAAGAAACAAATTCAGATGAAACATCAGCGGCATTTTCCAAACTTTCTCCCAAACAAAAAACTCTCCTTCTCGCCTTCCTTGAAAGCTTATAAATCAATCTGTTTTGCATCTAATCGCTGAATATTATCATATCCCAATCATTAAGCGTGCCTTCGATCCCGAAGGCACGCTTTTTTACTAGCAATTGAGATTTTTTTACATTTGTGTTTTTGAGAGCCCTTTTCTTTGATTACAGCATCTCAATTTTTTATCCTCGAAACCTCTTGACAAACTCTTTCGAAAGAGTTAAAATACGACAACCTTAGGTGGGCGGAAGTCACCCGAAAATGACCACATGCTCTGACCACAAGCACCGCAAATAAAATGATCCGCTCCCATGATGCTTGACCACATCAAATAGGGAGCGGATCTTTGCGACCACATATTTGACCACTTTCAGAACCGGACTACTCGGAGACAGTAGCACGCGACGGACTTTGTATCAATTTTTTTTGACGAAAAAGCACGTATTGGAACTCAAAAAACCATACCCCTTTGCTTGGGGTGGTAGAGGCCGCAAGTTGAAGTCTCGTCACTCAGACCAAAAATCCGTGGAAATTGTACCAATTTCTACGGATTTTTTCTTTTTGTTGGTATTCAACGCATTTTCTGCGTTTCTCACATTTTGAACTTCGCTAGTACATACCCGAGTACACACTTTTCAGTATGTACTTTCATATGTGGTGTCAAAAAGAAGATATAATAATATAACAATAAAGAACATGTCGAAACGTGATTTTAAAAATAAAACATCATCACCGTTCATCCCAATTTACTCCGAGAGATTCTCAAAACAACAAGATTAGACAAAAGCCTCTCTGATAACTCAGAGAGGCTTGTTGATTACAATACTTTACGCTTTATACGAGAATATTTTTTTCTGTATCTTTGTCAAAGAAGTGCATTACCTTACCTTCACAGGTAACGTAAATAGTAGCACCGTATACAAGAGCAGACCTCTGCTCATCGGTAAGCGATACTGTAGGAATACGCACGATAAGCTTGTCGCCATTATCGGTAACAACGTGAAGGTGAAGTTCACTTCCCATCATTTCGTTTACAACGATCTTGCAAGGTATAGCTTCGGGGTCGAGAACATCGGAAAGCACGAAATGTTCGGGACGCACACCAAGAATTACTTCTCTCGAGCCAATTCTCTTTTCACGAAGCATCTCCGCCTTCTTGCCTGTAACCTCGATCTTTGCACCGTATGGCTCTACGAAATATTTGTCGCCCTCAACAGTGAGCTTTGTGTTAAAGGTGTTCATTTTAGGTGCGCCGATAAACTCTGCAACGAAGAGATTGTCGGGCATATCAAATACCTCGGTAGGAGTGCCGACCTGCTGAATAAAGCCGTCCTTCATAATAACGATTCTGTCACCAAGAGTCATTGCCTCGGTTTGGTCATGAGTTACGTATATAAATGTGGTGTCGATCTTCTGTCGAAGCAGAATGATCTCCGCTCTCATCTGGTTACGAAGCTTTGCGTCAAGGTTAGAGAGAGGTTCATCCATAAGGAACACCTTACTATCTCTTACCATCGCACGACCGATTGCAGCTCTCTGTCTTTGACCGCCCGAGAGCGCACGGGGCTTTCTTGTGAGATACTCGGTGATACCAAGCACCTCGGCCGCCTTGGTTACTCTATCATAAACGATGTCGTTAGGCGTATTTTTGAGTCGAAGGCTGAACGCCATATTCTCAAACACCGTGAGGTGAGGATAGAGCGCATAGTTCTGGAAAACCATCGCGATATTTCTGTCACGGGGCTGGAGATCATTAACTACTACTCCGTCGATCTCGACCGTTCCTTCGGAAATATCCTCAAGTCCCGCAATCATACGGAGAGTGGTGGACTTTCCGCATCCCGAGGGGCCTACGAATACAATAAATTCCTTGTCAGCAATATCAAGGTTGAAATCCTGAACCGCAACCGTATCCTTGCCATATATCTTCTTTACATTAGTTAATTTAACACTTGCCATATTTCCCTCCAATTAGCCTTTTACTGCTCCGCCGGTAACGCCCTCTACGTAGTACTTCTGCAAGAGAAGGAAGACTGTTACAACCGGAATTGCTACCACAACGCCTGCGGCGCAGAACATAGTATAATGAGTATTCAAATTAGTTCTTGAAAGCCATTCGTACATACCTACGGCAACGCTCATACCTTGGCTATTCTCGTGAATGAGATAGCTTGCAAGCATAAAGTCGCCCCAAGGCGCCATAAATCCCATAAGAATGGTATAAATGACGATAGGCTTCGAAAGCGGCATAATTACCTTGTAGAATACCTGGAAGCGTGTCGCTCCGTCTACTCGTGCCGCCTCGTCAAGGCTCTTTGGGATAGTGTCAAAGAATCCCTTGGACACGTAATATCCCATTCCGCTGGACGCGCAATATACTATGATAAGTCCAAGAGGAGCCATCTGTCCGGTAAGTCCAATTTCCGAAAACACCTTGTAGATAAGGATCATCGTAAGGAATCCGGGGAACATTCCGAGAATGAGCATTGCGTTCATAAGCCCCTTTCTTCCCTTAAAGCGGAGTCTGGAGAGAACGTAGCTCATTGAAAGAATGAATATTGTCTGCAAAGCCGCGGTGGCAACGCCCATTATCGAAGTGTTGATAAACCACTTCAAGAAGTCGGTTTCCTTGAAAAGCCTGATATAGTGATCAAATCCGGGCTCTTTGGGGAAAAGATACGGGGTCTGCATATAGGTTTCGGTCTTTAAGGACTCAAGCACGATTCCAATGAACGGGAAAAGCCAAACGAGAGTTATTGCTATGAGAACAATATATATCAACGTGTTTACAAGGCGTCTGCTGGCGCGAGCGCCCAATCCTGTTTTCTTTATTTTGTTATCGTTATGTTTTTTCATCACTTGTAATCCTCCTCGTTCTTAGTAGACGGAATTACGTTATAGATGATAAGAGAGAGCGCCGCAACGACGAGGAATATCAAAATACCGATGATAGATGCCATATAGTATTTGCTTTCGGTGCTTCCAAGCGTCATCTTAAACAACCATGTTATAAGCAGATCGGTATGACCTACCGACGCTCCTCCCGCCGTTCCCTTTATCGGGTTTCCTCCCGAGAGGAGATAGATAACATTAAAGTTATTGAGGTTTCCTACAAAGCTTGTAAGCAGGTAAGGTCCTGTTACGAAAAGCATATAAGGGAGTGTGATTTTGGTGAACTGCTGCATCGAGCTTGCACCGTCAATACGCGCAGACTCGTAAAGGTCTTCGGGGATATTCATCAATATTCCCGTGGCCATAAGCATAATGTACGGAATACCAATCCAAATGTTGATAACAATAAGCAATATTTTTGCAACTGTGGGGGAATCCCAAAGCGAAACATAGTAATTCGAATCAAGATAATTGCTGATAAAAGGTATCATATCAAGCACACGTCCGACAAGTCCGGATGTGGTAAAGAGCTTTGATACGTAAAGCAAGGACACGAACTGAGGAATGGCTATGGTCATAACCAGCACAGTTCTCCAGAACTTCTTTATCTTTATTCCCTTTTTGTTAATCATAATAGCGACAAACATTCCAAGGAAATAGTTTGTGAAGGTTGCAAAGAACGCCCACATAAGAGTCCAACCAAGAATTTCACCAAAGGTAAGTCCAAGACCGCCCTGTTCGAAATTCAATAGCTCATTGAAATGTTCAAGTCCTACCCACGAGAAGAGGTTGGAATAGCCGTCGTGCGCCGCATCGTAGCTTGTGAATGCAACAAGCACCATATAGATAATGGGGATCACGGTAAATACGATTATACCCGTAAGCGGCAGAGCCAGCAGGGTCTTATGGAACTGATCGTCAAGGAGAGATCTCATATCGTCCTTGCCGCTTCTTACCTTTTTGCCCTTTGCGGTAATATCCATACAAATACGACACTGCTTTACCTGAAGGCGCCATGTGTATATAAACGCAAATATAAACACAAAGGTCAGAAGTCCGTAAAGCATGACCTTTACGGAGTCGTCACCTGCAACCCAAACGTCGGTATCGTATATTGCGTCATACTCAAATTTACCTTGGATAACACCAACAGTTGAACCGATCTTGAACCAGTTACCTTTGAGCAGCCAATAGATTCCGCCACTGGGAACAAGCATATACCCTATAAATATCAACTCGAACAGCAAAAAGAGAATGCCTCTCATAGTCTGTCCGTAGAATAAATTTCCAAATCCAAAAATAAAGAATGAGAGCTTTACAGCCCAGTTTCCCTTCGAAAAGGTAGTTCCAATATCAACAAACTCGTCTTTGACGCCAAGCCCGCATTTTTTGAAGAATTTGACTATGTCAAGACCGAGATTTATGAAGAAATGAGGTATAGAGCAGAAAAATAGACCGACGTTATACCAAAACGCCTTCCACTTATTCAGCTTTAGATAATCTAAATCACTAAGTCTTCTCATAAACACACATATAAACCAGAGTTTATATAGCTCCTTTTTGAAATGAAAGTGCTTAAAAACAAATAGGCATTGTCAGCCGACACACAAGACTGTCGGTCCTATGCATTGGCTAACAATGCCTTTCCGAATACGGGTGAGCCACTAAGGGCTCACCCGATGGTTTCGGTAATATTCTGAAATTATTCTGCTGCAATAAGAGTAATGGTTGCAGCACCGTCAGCGTCGAATACAAGCTGAACCTTGTACTTGCCGGTGGTCTCAACGGGTATGTTAGCGCCGCCCTTTTCACCGTCTACGCCGTAGTTGTTATCCCAAGAGAGTCCCTGACGAACCTTGAACTCTTCACCTGCGGTCATGTTGATTACAACGGAGGTCCAAGTGCCTGCGGGATCCTCGGTCATAGTGAAGTCGGTGTCCCAGCTTGTGCCGCCAACAGAACCGATAACGGTCCATGCATATCTCTTTTCCGGAGGAATCTGGAGCCAGCTATCAATAGCTGCATCGTAGTTATCAAGAGCAGTCTGGAGATCTGCTGCAGAGGTAGCTGCCTTAGCATCTGCACCGAGAACCTTGGCGATATCCCACCAAGAACCGCCGATCTGACCCTGAGGAGTAGCATAATCGTTCTGCTTTGCAAGAGCTGCAAGAGAAATGTTCTGCTGAACTGCTTCGGAAGCCTGAACGTTCTTGTTGGAGGGACCCCACTCGAAGCTCTCAAATCTCTGCTGCTGGCACTCTTCACCGGTGAGGTACTGAGCAAGGAGAGAAAGAACTGCTGCACGCTTAGCGTCGGTCTGGGGCTTAACACCCATAAGCTTGTTGCCGGAGAAGGAACCGAGGTGGTAGGACTCACCGTCTACGGTGAAGGAAGGAAGGTCGGTCGCGCCAAGGTTTTCACCAAAGTGCTCTGCTGCTGCACCTGCGTTCCAAATACCGGTTACGATTGCGCCTGCATCGGTAAATACGTCAGCATCACTGTCATAGCAAGAGGACTGAGCAAGCTTCTGCATACCCTTCATAGCGATGATACCATTAGCGGAGTTGAAATCATCGGTAATACCAATGAACTCACCGTTTTCGTTCATCTTCCAAGTGGAAGTACATCCGGTTGCGAAGAAGAAGGATGCGGTGTACCAAGCGTTCTCAAGAGCGTAACGGAACTTAACACCGTTTGCTTCACAAGCGGCAATGATAGCTTCCATGCTATCAGCATCTTCTTCGGAGATGATGCTCTTATCATAGTAGAGGTAGTAGCCGTTATCGCTGGTCATGGGGTACGCGTAAAGAGTACCTGCAACGGAAGCAGCTGCAACGGAGCCCGCGTCATTGTTTGCCTTGATGTTCTCTGCTGCTGCCTTACCGGGAGCTGCAAGAGCTGCCGCCTGAACAAGACGAGCAAGCTGGTCCTGTGCGAAGCAGTAGATGTCGGGAGCGGTAGCAACGTCTGCAACTACCTTGGAGCCTGCATCGGCCTCGGTAACGCCCTCGATCTGAGCGTTGATAACGATACCGGGGTTAGCTTCCATGAAAGCTGCGATCTGCTGCTTGAACTGGTCAGCAACGCCTTCCTTTTCGGAAACCCACATGGTAATATCATAAGTTCCTGCAAGATCTGCGTTAGGATTGGGTTCCTCCTCAACAGGAGTACATGCTGCAAAGCAAGCTGCAATCATTACAACTGCGAGAAGAAGCGATAAGATTTTACTCATTTTCATAAGTAATCTCCTCCTTAAAATAATTTTTATTAAGTGCTTTTGCACATCAATAATTATACACCATTTTGTGCGATTTGTCAATAACCAAATAAACTGCAAGTTATTTTTTGTAGTATTTCACAAAAAAACGGCGTTAGTTTTTAGCAAATTGCCAAAACCATTTTACTTGATTATAACACTGGTCTGGGGCTCCAAAGTCAAAATCGCGCCCTTGAGCGTTGCCTTGCCCTGACCTATATAATCACCTATTTTCGACAACTTGACACCGTCAAGCGCCGCGAGGGATGAAAGATCAACACTCAATGTGTCGATAGCTGACGTATTATGGAGCAGGACTATAACATCTTCTTCATATTCAATAACAAATCCGCCAAGATTTTTTTCTTTGCAATCAAGAGAAGTGTATTCTCCTCTCGCTATCGACGGATAACGGCGTCTTATGGCTATAAGCTCACGGTAATAGTTGAGCAAACTGTTTTCGTCCTCGCTCTGCTCTGCCACCGTAGTATTTATCTGCTTGTTTGAGGGATAGGTGGATCCTACGGGATCTCGTACAAGATCATCGTCCCCCCAAAGCATCGCCAAGCGTCGGTTCGCATCGGTGTTGGCGCCTCCTCTCGATCCTCTAATTCCGATCTCCTCGCCATAATATATCACGGGGGAACCGCTGCAAAGAAGATATAGATTTGCCGCCATTCTCATTGTTCCCTCGGTTGCGAACGCGCCTGCAATTCTGTCCATATCGTGGTTAGAGAGAAAGCCCATGATCATTCCGTCGGGGTTTTTCTCAAGCACCTTATCTTGATATCTCTCAATATAGCTTGTATAATTGGATATCGAAAATCCCTTTGCTGCAGAAGCTACCGTTCCCTCTGCCTGTGACATAGCAAAATTAAAGCAATTCATAGCTCCCAAATATTCGAGTATTTCGCTTTCTCCCGACCAACATTCGCCAACGCAGTATATATCGGGGCAATAAGCACGAAGCTCATCCATGTACCATTCCCAGAACTCCACGCTTTTTGCGGTATCTCCGTAATATATATACTTGATCGCGTCAAATCGGAAGCCGTGTACACCCAGATCAAGATAGTATTTTGCTATTTCAAGAGTTTTTTCTCTGACCGCCTCGTTATCAAAATTCAATTCGGGCATATCTCCCGAGAAATTACATTCGTACCAGCAATCAATTCCAGCAATCTTCTGGTAAGTGATTCCTCCAACCTTTTCAGCTGTGGTTACGGTAGAATAATAATCATAATACTCGCTGTCAGTATCTCCCGATATTCTTGCCTCCTTAAATTTTAAAAACCACTCGTGCTGCG
This sequence comes from Eubacteriales bacterium, assembly GCA_045653805.1. Classification (GTDB taxonomy): domain Bacteria; phylum Bacillota; class Clostridia; order Oscillospirales; family CAG-272; genus SVTX01. Next base: position 10,736 of record JAZOMF010000013.1, on the reverse strand, counting down.
TTGACGTGTGATTTATTGCAAGATCGAGAATAAGCTTGACATTTCGCTCGTTACAAAGAGCTATCAGATCCTTCAGGTCGTCCTCACTACCAAAACGCCAATCTATTTGATAATAGTTGGTTGCATCATATTTGTGATAAGACGGCGAGGAAAATATGGGAGAGAGCCATATCCCCTCAATGCCAAGACTTTCCTCCGAACCCGGATTTCCATCATTGAGATAATCAAAACGCTCGATGATACCACGGATATCGCCAATTCCGTCATTATTGGAATCCGAAAACGAGCCTACAAATATCTGGTAAAAGGTTCTGTAATTATCATCCGTTATGTAGGTGGCATCATGGCCGTTATCTGAATCTATACATCCCGAAAATCCAAGTGTTGATAAAATCATAAGTACCGCCAAAAGCAATATCGTTATTTTTCGTATCATTTTCTTCATTTCTGCTTTATTCCTTTAAATAATTCGTGAAATATTGCAATATCTGTTACGCCCTTATCATTGCGGAACTGTGTTCCCCTCTTTGAGCAATGCGAACACCTTTAGGGATTCAAGCGCTTTACCGTTTTCGTCAAATAACGCCTGATTGTCTACCGAGCTGCCTCCGTGCCAATTTCCCGCATCCTTTGGATCGTATTCCGCGGCGTAAGAGGTTGCCCAACCCGAACCGTATTTTTCCCATAAGGCAAGATTTTCTTCGTAGCTTTCTCCACCAACCGAAACCCAGGTTCCTTCCCAATAAAAGACACCTATGCCGTTATCTATCTTATTCACAACGGTATCGATCACATCGCGAACGTGATCCGCCTGTCCTTGCATGGTGTAAGGGTATTTTCTTTCAAACCCATCACCCTCACCTATGGTGTTGTTGAAGAAATCGGAATCTTTGGGTGTATAGGCGTACGACGTTTCGGCTATCATAACCGGTTTGCCGTATTTCTCTGTTACTTTGTTAAGCTCGGATGCAAGATTGTCCAGCGTTCCGTGCCAAAAAGGATAATACGAGGATGCAAAAACGTCATAATCAACACCGTAATAATCCAGATTTGCGCTGTAGCTGTCATAGCTGCCTGCCACCTCGGGATTAGAAAAATGGATCACCACAAGCGCGTGGGGACAAACCTCTCGTACGGCGCGAGAGCCTGCCGACATAAGTCCGGTTATATTTTTCCAACCGCCAAGCTTTTCACGCGATTCTCCGCACAGAACCCCGTTGGTTTCATTTCCGATCTGCACCATGCCGATGTCTATGTCTGCCGCAACAAGCTTTTCAAGGCAGTCCTTTGTATAGGCATAAACGGCATCGGTCTTTTCCTCAATACCCATTCCCTGCCAAGCCTTTGGAACCATCTGCTTTGCGGGATCAGCCCAAAAGTCGCTGTAATGGAAATTAACCAGCAGCTTCATTCCGTATTTTGTCGCCCGCTTTCCTATCTCTATGGCATTATTGATATCACAGTTGCCACCACCATAACCGTTTCCGTCCTTGTCAAAAGGATCGTTCCAAATGCGAACTCGGATATAATTTACGCCGCTCTCCGCAAGAATTTGATAAACATCCTTTTCTTCGCCGTTAAAATCGTAATACTTAACGCCGCTTGACTCCAGCGCAGGAACGCAGGATGCATCCATTCCAAAAATAAAATCATCGGGCAGATTTTCGACCTTTTTCACTTCAAGTGTGTCCGATTGCAAATTAACATTCATATCGTTTGGCCTCCAATCATTATTTATTTTATTGTTGTCGCCGCATGACGGCATAAACGTTAAAAACGCCAATGCCGTCATAACTGCAAATGATTTTACTATCTTATTCATTTTTGTTTTATTTAATGATAGCGTCGTTTACGTACACTCTCACACCGATAGCGTCTACTGTGACCTTTCCGCTCTCTCTCGCTATCACATCAGCTCCTGCCTCTGACGAAGTAGCTATAAGATTCCATTCACCCTCAAGAGTGTAAGGTAATGCCTGCGCGTGAGGATTGATAAGAACGAGAGCGCATCCACCCTGTCCATCACTAAACGTGACCGCAATAACTCCGCTGCCAAGCTCCTCGTGAGTAACCTCAACCGAGGGATCGGTAAATATTGAATATGTCTTGCGCATCTCGATCAGCCCCTTGTAATAGAGCATGGTTTTATACTCTCTTGAGCCTTCTTTAAGCACAGACCAGTCGATATTATTGATCTCATCGCTGGACTTGTAGCTGTTTTCGTCTCCATTCTTCGTACGGAGCATCTCCTCTCCTGCCTGCCAGAAGGGTGTTCCCTTTGATATCATAATGATAGCCGCGCCGAGATTATTCATTTTGTTTCTCGTGTCATCACTGTCATTGGGATTTGAAAGCAGCAGCTTATCCCAAAGCGTATTGTTGTCGTGGGCACTCATATAATTGATAACCATAGAGTCACTAACTCGCCAGGTAGTACCGGACACACCGCCCCCCTTGATTCCAAACAGCACCTTGACCGAGTTGCCCTTGGGAGAGCCGTTGATGAATCCCTTTGCTGTCGCATCGAAAACGCTTCCCTTAAGTCCATCGCGAATAGCGTCGTTGAATACCGCGATTCCACCGATAGCGTCGCCGGTGGGGATTATCTGGCTGATGTTAGACTGATTTGCCTGGGGGCTTCCGTCAACAGTAGAGCCCATAGTCCAGCCCTCACCGTAAATTATAGCGTTGGGATTAACAGCATGAACCGCGCTCTCCACCTCTTGCATGGTATTAAGATCGTGAAGTCCCATAAGGTCAAAGCGAAGTCCGTCAAGCTTGTATTCTTCTACCCAATAAGAGGTTGAGTCAACCATGAATTTACCGTACATATATCTCTCAGATGCCGTATCGTTTCCACATCCACTTGCCGAGGAATTAGCTCCGGACGAAGTGTATCTATAATAATAATAAGGTACGATTTTGTTGAGAGAGCTATTAGCATCGTAGGTATGGTTATACACCATATCCATAATAACGCCGATTCCCGCCTCATGGAGCGCCTTTACCATTTCCTTATATTCGCGGATTCTGACCTCGCCGTTATAAGGGTCTGTTGAATAGCTGCCCTCGGGAACGTTATAGTTTTCAGGATCGTATCCCCAGTTGAACTGATCGTCGGGATGAGTTTCATCAACCGAAGCATAATCGTATACAGGAAGCAGATGAACATGGGTTATACCGAGATTGACCAAATAATCAATTCCTACCGCCTCTCCGTGCTCATTGACAAGCCCTCTTTCAGTAAAGGCCAGATACTTACCCTTATATTGCGATGAGGCAATCTTATTTGAGAAATCTCTGACGTGAACCTCCCAGATTATGGCTTCGGTGTAACTCTTGATCGGGGACACAAGATCCGCACTATCCCAACCCTCGGGATCAGTAAGCGAAAGATCAACCACCATACCTCGTTTTCCGTTAACGCCTGCCGCCTTGGCATAAGGATCTACCGCCTCCTGTGTGCCCACAGCGGTTGTCACTGTATAGGTGTAGTACGTTCCGTGACCGCACGCTTCAGTATGTGACCACACTCCCTTATCGCCCTTGACCATGTCCACAGTTTTATAAGCATCAACGCCGTTGCCTGCGGAGAAAAGATTAAGCACGACCTTTGACGCTGTGGGCGCCCAAACCTTAAATGTAGTATCCTCGCCAGATATGGTTGAACCGAGATCGGTGCCGTCATAATGATAATTTTCCGCAAAATAATCACTATCGAAAATCTCCATAGGGATAACCGTCTTGGAGCCAAATCCCTCTATGTGCAAGGTGTATGTCTTTGAGAGATCAATGCTCTCCCCAAGCTCGATCTTGCCCGACGCGGCCTCTTTGCCAAGAGTTGAAAGCCCCACTACCTCAATTTGGCGACCATCTTGATATACCTTGATCGCATTAATGTCGGAGATCTTCGTCTTGGGCGTAATTTTATATGTGAGTGTTCGCTCACCCGACATACTTGCAAGTTTAAATTTTCTTATCATATCCAGAGTTTTTCCTCCATCAGTGCTTGTGAATTGATCTTCTACGCCCGATTTTAGATAGATTACCGTTTCTTTGCCTTCTATTACCGCAAAGCGGTCAGCCTCAAAATCCTTGGTTGCGCTGCCCCATGACGTTCCTCCGGGATCAGAGCAATTCTTTCTGACAATAAAGCCAACCTCCTCAACGCCTTCGGGTACGTTCACTACCGCTTTCGCTCCGTAAGCACACTCGTGAAGAATGTAACCCTTACCCGCTACGTCGCCCCACCAGATCCACACGTCGCAATTCTCGTATGTATCGTTGTGGTTAAAATATATGGTTAGCTGATTGTAACCATCCTCCAGCGGAAGCTTGTATTCATCTTCAGGCGCTCCGTTCTGGATCTCGGAATTTCCCGAGCCTTCAGACGAATCTACCGTTTCGTCTGTTGAAGAAAAGATGTCGCATGACGTAAGGCATGCAGAAACCATCATTATCGCAACCATAAACAAAGAAATAAATCGTACTATCTTCCTCATGCTAACCTCCGAATATTTTTATTTTGCTCTACCGGTTTTTTCTGTAAGTGCAAGTATTTTTGATCGAAGCTTTGCGGTGTTGTATCGTGGGCTGATTCTCCACGCCCAGTTGCCCGTTGCGGTTGCAGGAGTATTCATTCTGCCCTCCTCATTAGAGAGCCCAAGATAATCCTGCATGGGAACTATTGCGAGATTTGCCTTGCTTGTCATTGCAAATTCTATAAGATCGTAGATCCTCGATTGTCCCTTAACTCTCGGGCACTCCTTATTGAATCTCTTTTTCGCGTCACCCGAAAGATCTTTTAACCATGTATATGTACAATCAGAATCGTGTGACGATGCGTAAACTACGCAATTTTTAGTATCATACATTCTGGGAAGATACTCGCTATCCTCATCATAGAACGCAAAATGTAACATTTTCATTCCGGGACATCCTGTGCGGATAAGCAATTCACGAACGTCCTCGGTAATAAATCCCAGATCTTCAGCGATTATCTTGGCTCTGGGGAACGTTTCCGCAATCTTTGTGAAGAGAGCGATTCCGGGCGCTTTATCCCATTTTCCGTTTCTCGCTGTATCATCTCCGTAAGGAATGTTATAATATCCTGCAAAGCCGCGGAAGTGGTCGATACGAAGTATATCATAAAGTGAGAAAGCAACGCGAACTCGATTTATCCACCAAGTAAAGCCGTCATTCTCCATAAGATCCCAGTTGTATATAGGATTTCCCCACAGCTGACCATCAGGAGAAAATCCGTCGGGAGGACAACCGGCAACAACGGTAGGATTGAAGTTTTCATCCAATAAAAATTGTTCGGGGGACGCCCAAACGTCCATACTGTCATGCGCTACGTATATGGGCATATCTCCCATAATGACAATTCCCTTTTCGTGAGCGTATTTCACAACATCCTTCCATTGAGATGAAAATTCATACTGAACCCAACGCCAGAAGGACATTTCCTCCTCAAACTCGCCCTTGTGCAATATTGCCTTATTATAATCACGGTATTCATCTGCCCAAGATGTCCATGGAGCATAATTGTTTCTTACCTTCAATGCCATAAAGAGCGCATAATCTTCAAGCCAAGATGAGTTCTTTTTTACAAACGCATTATAACCCTTGTCGCCCTTGAAACGGTAGTGCGCCAAACGAAGCGCAAGATATCTCACGTTAAAGAGCCTACCATAGTTGATTTTTTTAGAATCATCTAATTGTGCTTCAAGCTCCTCTTTCACAAGAAGACCCTTTTTTGCAAGTATGTCCAGATCTATGAAATACGGATTTCCCGCAACGGTGGACGGTGACTGATAAGGGCTATCCCCGTAGGACGTAGGATTAAGCGGCAACACCTGCCAGCACTTCTGACCGGTTGCGTCAAGGAAATCAATAAAATCGAATGCCGCCTTACCAAAGCTTCCAATACCGTACTTGGAAGGTAAGCTGCTAACAGGCATCACCACGCCCGCCTTGTGTTTAAACCCGAAGTTTTTTGTGTAATTCATAATATATCTTCCTTTCCCAATCTCTTTTTTGAGCAGTATGCACAAAATATACCCGTGTTTATTATATCACTTCAATTTATAATTGTCAACTATTTTCCCAATATGATTTTTGTAATTTTAAGTCATTTTTCTACAAAAAGCGTTATAATTATTGATTCAAAAAATACAATTCAATGTATGCACCCGCCATTTGCAATCAGACGGCGATTTTCACAATGCGCTATAACTGTGTGCTCTCTTTTTTGCAAGCTCTAAAAAAGAGAGCAGAACCGAAGCTATGCTCTCTTGAAAGTTTTTAGTTGTATGTATTTAGGGGTATCAGCCGAAGTATCTCTTCAGAAGCCCCTCAAATGCCTTGCCGTGTCTTGCTTCAAGGATTTTCACTGTATGCTTATCCGAGTTTCACCGCTGACAATCTCGATTTTGATTTGGTCGCAAAACTTATCGTGACAGAAATGCTTGTATCGTTTCAGAATCTCTATCATTTTTTGTGCGGTATCCGCACCAAATTTACGTTCAATAACATCAAGTCCTATAATCTCTATGTGCACAGGCTCACCATACATTTCAGTTAAGCAATCCCAAAATGCAGACCAATTACAGCCGTAATAATCAGGGAAATCTAATGCTTCCTTTATGATAAAATGCATTTCCAAATAATGCTCTACATTGGTGAAATCTATTGTATATTTTTCTTTATATTGATACATAAGTGCCCCTATAAAACTTTCCGATATTACTTAAAGTATCTCTTAAGAAGTCCCTCGAGACTCAACTGTGGCGACCCTCATTCTATACTGATTCTAACATCTCCGCTGACAAGCTCTATCTTGATATCATCCGAAAAGCGATCATTGCCAAAATGCTTAAAATCCTTTAAAATTTCAATCATTGTCTTAGCCGCATCACCAAATTTTCTCTCTATTACTTCTAATCCTATAATTTCTATGTGTATGGGCTCTCCGTACATATCCTTAAGACAATCCCAAAAAGCAGACCAATTACAACCATAGTAATCAGGGAATTCAAGCGAGTGCCAAATTATAGCGTGCATTTCTAGGTAGTAATTCACCTCCGTGAAGTCTATAATATATTTTTTAAATGCTTTCATTTTTTCCTCCTTATTCTGTTATTTCATAAAAGGTTTGGTAATGATCGTACGTTGCAAATATCAAGCCGTCATCAGAATATACAATTCTTTGGCGATTTCTTTTTCCACCCTCGTAATTTATATCCGCTTCATACCACTTTCGCCCAGGTGCGGTTGGCAATTTAAAATCTTTATTTTTGTATTCATCCCCGCCTAACATTTTTCCCGGAAATATAGAACTAAGTTTCTTCTTTGTTGTTTTCCAACCAACCAGCTGTGCAGTATCGGTATCAATATAATAATCAGGTAAATATCCAAAATACGCAATATAAAAATCTGCGCCTTCCATTCCGAAATCGGTAGCTTCGCCTGCGATCTTTGTTCTCATTGGAACATAAACACATTGGCAATTCCTGTGAGCTTGAACCTCGGTTTTGTTTTTTAACATTGATATATCAACAATTTTGCCATGTTGTTCAACACAGTTTGGGCAAGAATTTAGCATTAACACCGACATCCAATTCGCCCACTTTGTGCTATCTCCGGATATCACTCTATCCGGGTTCAGCTTTTTTATTAAATCTTCTATAAATTTTCTATTCATTCTTCCTCCTTAATTATATATCATTTTTTCCTTTTTGTCAATTAATAACCGCTTTCGTTAAGCATCCGCCCTTTCTTTTTTGTATGTTTTAGGACCTTTGTTCTATTATGTCATTTCCATAGTAACTTGTCAACCCCCATTATCTTCTGTTTTTAACTACCATTTCAGCTCCCGTTTCACTCAAACGGGAAGCCGCAAATACCACAAAAATTCCACGGTTTGAGGCTATTTCAAGCCAAAAGGGCGCAAAAAAAGAGGAACGATCCTGCGACCATTCCTCTTATGAATTTACTTTATATTGTAATGCTTTTTACTGTATCAAGGCATTAACCGAAGTATCTCTTAAGAAGACCCTCAAATGGCTTGCCGTGTCTTGCTTCGTCGGCATAAATTAGCGAGGACTTTGGGATAAAAAGCTTTGCGGTGTATACTTTTAGAAAGATCTGTTGCGTGGTGCAAACAAGGAGATCTCCAATATATTTCCAATAAGGAGGACTATATGACAAAGACATCATCAGGCGTGTATCAGCTGCCAAACGGCACTTGGGGCTTTAGGTATGCTTTCTGGGTTGACGGTAAGCAGAAGGACATCAAGCGCATCAAGGACGAGAATGGAAAGCCATTCAAAACAGAGAGAGCGGCTACCAAAGCAAGAGAGGCAGCTATTATCCAAGTGCAGGCAGAATTGCTTCAGCCACCCAAGACCACAAAGAAAAGAATGTCTGTGGAAGAGGTCTATGCCGAGTATTGCGAAAAGGGTCGGCATGGTAAAGCCTATGGCACTATACGAAAGCACGATACTTTGTGGAATCAGCACATCTCAAAAAAATATGGGAAGCGATACGTAGATGATATAAGTGTGGCCGAGATAGTGGATTATCTGAGTTTCCTTTATTATCAGGAAGGCAGGGCTTACGGATACGTGGAGTCATTCTTGAAAATGTTCTATCTTATCTTCGGGCAAGCGTACTCAAGAAACTATCTTGACGTAGACACATATAATATGCTTTGCGTAAACAAGAACACAAAAATACATATGCCCAAAAGAAGAATCGACGACTACGACGAAACAGTATCCTTCAGTGTACAAGAGACCGATTTGCTTGATGAGTATTTCAAAGGAACAAATGCAGAAACGGCTTATCTGCTTGGAAAATGTTGTGGCTTACGTGTTAGCGAATGTTATGGACTAAAATGGAGCGATGTTGACTTTGATAATGACTGCATTCATATCGAGCAACAGATGCAGTATAACGAGGACGGTCTTATAACTCTAACTCCTTTAAAAACAAAAAACGCCCGGCGCACGCTATATATGAACTCTAAAATAAAGAATCATTTGTTAGCGGTGAAGTCGGAGATTGACAACGCTCCTGTTTCAATCACGAAACTGAGAAAACAAAATCAAAAAATGATAATAGACGTAAACGGAAAGTCTATCTCTTCCCTGCTACTTGTCAATACTCTCCCAGACGGCAAGATACAAACTGTCAATTCGATGAAATATCACTCCAAAACTATCAAGTCAACTTTAGGAATCAACTTCAAGTATCACTATCTCCGCCACACCTACGGTACACGACTTGCGGAACAAAACACACCTATGCACTTACTCTGTAATCAAATGGGACACGCCAGCAGTAAGGTTACAGAAAAGTATTATATTGCCGTGTCGGAAAAAGGTACGGAGATTATCAAGGATAAAATTGAGGCTATATGATACTTAACTCTACTTATATCTGCTAAATTATATAGAATGACAATATTTTGTCCTCTGTTGTCGTTCTAATAAAACACAGATAATAAGGATGAATTAATTATGGAAATTAAAGAAAAGACTAATGAGAAGGCTCCCGAAAAGATTGTCAGTAAGACAACTGAAACACTAATAAAAGAACTCGAGACCTTGAGTGATAAATCACTATATGACCTATTTTGTTTCTTTTACAAGCTGAATCACACCTACGGTCAAATGATTGATAATGAGGCCTTCCAAGAGTTCTTGAAAGCATTTACAAGTAATCCATTTAGACCACCTGAAAGTGCGAAACTTAGAAAAGAACTCATAGATAATATGGTTAACTACTCTAGAGACCATATGAGTCTACTGACAGCGACATTATTGTTAAAAAGAAAGTTCACTATAGATGAACTTGTCCAAAACTATTACTCAAACGTTGATGCCTTTGGGTATGATATGTTTTAAATAAGGACGCTTTGACAGGACAAAATATCATTGTGTTTACTTATAAATATAGGTCGGTGTTTGGAACATCGACCTTTTTGTATGCTCAACGCATAAATATGCGCTAAATTAAATGAAGAATGTAAAAAGCTCAAGATATAGTTGAGCTTAGAAATAAGAGGGATTAAGAAATGGATAATAAGACAAAGATATTAAAAAGACATTTAAGAAGTAAGCTAGAAGTGATGGATAAAGAAGAGTTCAAGCTGTTTTATAGCATCTTGGTTCATTACTGGGTTAATAATAAATTCTTTATCAGTAAAATGAATTTCTTTAATATGTGGTGTGAACTGAATAAGCTTTGCCATGAGGTAGATGAAAGCTTTCCTGATCAACACACGGATCATAAATTGATGAAGGATTTCTGTATTAAGCACCCCTATTATTTTGCAGATATACTCGACCTCGGGCTAGTCAAAAAGCTCTTCTGTGAGTATATGGATCAGGACCTAGATACAATTATAGATGCTACAATAAAGCTCCACAGAGAAGGTTTAAGGGCTGCCTATGAGTACATAAACGAGGCTATGGGCTTGTCGGAAGACATTGATAAATTGGTATCTAATACTGAAAAACACATGAAAGAGTTTTCTTAATTTCTAAAATTTCATATACATTCAAAACAAAAAGACATTGGGGGCTCGAGGGCTTTCAATGTCTTTTTGTTTGAAAAAAGTCGGGCTGTAAAAAATAAATATTTATTTATATAATTAATACATTAGTTAACAAGTAGAATTTGATCAAAGCAAAGCTTAATATGAAGCTATCTGAACTTGTTAACTAATG
>JAZOMF010000012.1:0-15442 GCA_045653805.1 Eubacteriales bacterium | reverse complement strand
CATACTCATAGCCTATGGTCTTACCGAAAGTATCGGTACAGCTCGTCACGCGGTTGAGTGCGTCAAAGGTTCTCGTAATATCTCCCTGACGGTCTCTTGTACGGATAATGTTTCCGTTGTCGTCATAGTCAAAGCTTACCGATCCCTCGGGGGTTGTATATACGCTTATTCTGCCGCAGGGGTCGTAGAGGAAGCGTATCTTGTCACCGCGTCCGTTTACAAGCTGTTTACGGAGATTCAGCTCGTTGTATTCATAGGATATATTAAAGCCTGAGGGGTTACTCTGTGAAATAAGCCTGCCCATATTGTCATAGATATAGCTCGTCTTAGCTCCTCGAGGACCCTGAAGCTTTTTCAGGTTTCCGAGCAGATCGTATTCTGCCGAGCTTGTGCCGTAGTTTTCTTCGAGTACAGATGTATTCCGTCCGCAAGCATCGTATCCATAGGTCTGATCGTGACCAAAAGCATCGGTCACGCTATGTAGCTTTCCGAGCTCGTTGTAAAGGTAGGTCAAGGTCTTGCCTGTAGCGTCGGTAGAGGTCTTTGGAAGATTGAGGCTGTTATACGTAGTATCGGTAAGTACGTCTCTATTGGCATCAAAGGTCTTCAGCACGTTGCCGTTAGCATCGTATTCTGTCTCAAACCGATGATTCAGCGCATCTGTCACGGCAACTCGTCTGCCGAGGGCGTCGTATTCGTATGCTACGGTTCTGCCTTTATGGTTTGTAACCGATTCGCAACGGTTAAGACTGTCGTATGCATAGGTCGTTACCTCATTAAGGGCGTTTGTGACAGTGAGCAGATTGTTATTTGCATCGTATGTGTAGCTTGCGTTATTATTTCTTGCATCGGTGGCTTTCAAGAGATTACCGTACTTGTCGTATTGATAGGTCTTTTTGTTGTTCAGAGCATCGGTTTCACTTATGAGGTCACCTGCCTCGTTGTATTCGTAGCAGACTATTGCTCCGTTTGCGGCGGTCACTCTTACAGGCTTTGAATGGGCATTATACTCGTAGGTTGTGATATTGCCCTCGCTGTCCTTTACCGTAAGAACGTTACCCAATCCGTCGTAGGTTTTTATTACTATTGCACCCTTAGGATTGGTCTCCTTTTTTACGTTGCCCGCCTTGTCGTATTCATACTGAACGGTAGCACTGTCGGCAGCCTTGCGAAGCTTTATGCGTCCTCCCGCATCATATACCGTCTCGCTTGCGTTTTTCTTTTGATCTATGACCTTGGTTATTCTGTCCTCGCCGTCAAATTCATATTCTATCCAGTTATTGTCGGGAAGCTTTACCTTGTCGTTTTTCATATTTCCGTTATAGAAATACTCGGTCTTATTTCCATTGGCATCGGTAAATGAGGATTTCTGTCCGTTCTTGTTGTATGTTGTAGTTATAGTCTTCTGATTTGCATCGGTTATCGTTCTTACATTACCCATATTATCATAGGTGTAGGTGGTGGTCTTGTTATCCGCGTCGGTCACCGTATGAATTCTGCCAACGGGATCGTGACTGTAAGTTGTGGTTTTTCCTCTCGCATCTTTATGTGATTTCAGCAAACCGTTGATATACGTGTACTCAATAGCGTTTCTGCTTCCAACCTTTTTGGTTTTGGGCATTCCCGCGCTGTCGTAGGTATATACCGTCGCAGTGCCTCTGAGGTCAATATGCTTGGTTATCTGATTTCGTCCGTTGTATTCATATTGTTCTATTGACGGCTTATCGCATATCTGAGGATAGGTTATTTTCTTTACGTTGCCTGCGGCATCGTATGTAAAGGTCGTAACCCTTCCGTTCTTGTCGGTTATCTTGGTGGGCTTATTGAAGCTGTTATATTCAGTCTTTGTGAAATAGCCCTCTCCGTCTGTCTCCTTAGTTACATTATATCGGCTGTCGTATTCATATTTGGTTACGCATTGGTTTGCATCGGTAAGCTTTACAAGTAGCCCCTTTTCGTTAAATTCCTGCGTACTCTTCTTTCCGTTTCTGTCGGTTATTGTACGCTTGTCACATGCGTATGAGAATTTGAATACTCCTCCACGCGCATCCTGCTGCTCGGAAAGTCTGCCGTAGATGTCGTAGGTGTTGCGGAAATACGTTACGTTTTCGGGGTCTGTTCCACTCATTATTCTGTTTATACCATCGTATGAGTATCTGAATTTACCTCCGTTTACGTTGGTAAAGACAACCAATGCATCGTTTCTGTATTCGAAGGACGCTTGTCTTGACGCGTCGTCATAAACCCTATTTATCTTGCAGCAGGTACTCTTTTCGATATAGATATGCTTTCCCGATACACAGTCGGTAATGGTTATAAGGTTGTCCGAATAGGATATGAGCGTTTCAAAGCCGTGGCGATCCATTACTTTGGCAAGCCTGCCCTCGCAATCGTAATATTCTGTTCTGTGCTTGTTGCAATCTATTACGTAAGGATAGGTACGTGACATATCCACGGAAAGAATATATCCGTTTTTGTTAGGGCTGGCACAAGTAAACTCACAACTGCACTCGCTTTTTGCTGTGTATCTTGAATATATTGAAGGACTCATATACACGAATGCGGTGTTGCCCGAAAGCTCAATATGCTTTTCGTAATTGTGATACCAGCCTGCGCCTACGTCGCCCTTGGCAAGGTTTGTGGAATCGTATCTGATATCAAATGATAGATTTTGTCCTCCGAAAAGCTGCATTACTGTATGCTTCAACTTATGCGCTCCGCTGTAAATGTCAACAGGTACGGACAGAGTGTTGACATTTACTCGGCTTCTCGGAGTTTCTTCGGCACCGCAGGTTACAGTCTGACGGACGGTTATCTTACACTGTCCGCTCACACCGCTTCCGTCACGGGCGGTTGCATATATCGTTGCTGTACCTACCGACTTGGCGGTAACGAATCCGTATGTGTCAACATCCGCTACGTAACAATTGCTGCTACACCATTCCACAGATTTGTTGTATGCGTTCTCGGGGCATACCGTAGCGCGAACTCTCCAATATTCTCCCTTTCCGATTGTTATTTTCGAGCTGTTTAACTTAATCGAGCTTACGGGCACTCTCTCCTCAACGGTTACAGTGCAGTACGCTCTGACACCGCTTCCGTCAGTAGCGGTAGCGTATATTTTTGCCGTACCCGCGCCGTTTGCGCGTATAAAGCCAAGCTCCTCTGATACAGATGCCACCCCTGGGTTATCACTGCACCATACCACACATTTGTTATCCGCGTCCGAGGGCAAAACCTGAACGCAGAGATTATGTTCCCAGTCTCCCTTTATCATATGAAGACACGAAGGATTAATAGTTATTGATTGTACTTCTTTCATTTTATTTTCTCCTTAAAACATTTTATTGATAATTACGTCTATGTTTCTGACGAGGTTTAGATCAAACGTTGTTTTCTTTCCCCCATCGTCAGCTATGGGGTGGCAGTTCTTTCCGTACTGCCATACAGCGATCTGCTCTCTGGTAATACCCGAGGGCGCAAATGGTCTCCACACATCGGGATGTATAAGGTGCGTGGTAGTCATACCATCGTACTCGGAAAGAGTAGGCGATACCGCCCAAATAAGACATTTATTGAACACTTCCTTATCGGTCTGTAAGCCTCTGCTGAACTCGCGGTCAAATACGTACTTCGCATCGGTGTTCGCCTTGAACGCGGGAGTATAGCCTACGGAGATGAGCGTTTTTGCAAATCCACGAAGGAAGTCTCTCGTAACCGCCTCTCCGTCGGCTATTTCAAGGAAGATCGCTGTTTCCGCAGGTATTTCAAGCTTTCTCGCCACTTCAATAGTCTTCTTGGCAACAGCAATTCCAGCTTCCTCTTTTTTCTTTTCGCCCGCATCTCTGTATATTGCGGCTATTTTAGTACCCCTGATATGCAAAAAGTCTATCTCCTTTTTGGTGAGCGCGTTTTCGCCCACAATATTTCTTCCATAGAAATTAGGTGGGATCTTATTTCGTACGACCCATTCAAACATATCTATATTGTTCTGAAGCAGATCATCTGCTTGGATTTTGGAATCAACGCCAAAGAAAAGGCGCGACACCTTTTGAGCCACCACGGGCTCGGTTATTTTATGCTGTGTTCCTTCAACACTGTTAATCATAATTCTGTTTCTGTATGTATTTCTACATGCCATAATATTTTTTCCTTTCTATATTTTTAATTTTCAGTATATTTTTTTAAATATGCATCCGGATCGCGATTTTCGGGTCCGTATGCTGCGCAACAGCATTCCTCCCGATCTGCCATTTCGGATAATTTTGTCTGTTTTTTTTGATTAATGATAGTATATTTATCAAAAAATCTACTCGATTTGCTTGGCGTGGCTTTGGAGATCACAGGATCTTCCACATGTTCTCTCATTCGATGTTTCTGCGTAATCTCATTTGCCAAATAATGAAAGACAATACGTGCTACAATTTCATTTTCGGGATCATACTCAACTTCGAGTTCATAGTCTATCGTACCGAGATATTCGTTTTTATCCAATACGACCTTACAACCGGAGGCTTCCATAACAATGCAACGTTCAGTTACCATATTGCCAAATAACTTCAGCCCCATATCAATGAATGAATTGTTATTCAACCCATCGTATAATTCCATCTCCCCTTCCATACTTTTGTCTGTGTTAGGAAAATGACATTTCATTATGCCTTTGTATTGCCCATTCTTGATCCGAATTCGGCACGTAATGTTTTTTCTGTTCATTTCAAGAGCGTCAGTATCAAAATAATAGTTTATTTGCTTTGTATGTTGTATCTGACGTGACGGTTGCAATTTTTCAAATAACTTTAAAAGATATTCGTACTCATCCTTAGTAAGCATAATTTTCTTTTCATATTCTGTCATTATGATATCCTCCTTCTTAATTTCCCGGATTTGTTTTTTGGAAGCTCGTCCAGTATCTCAATCCTTGACGGTAACTGATAGGCTGGCAATCGCTTTCGACAAAGATCAAACACCTCGCCGACAGTAACAAAAGTGCCGCTTATATACATACCTATCTCCTGTGTTCCACCTTTTTCATAGCCGTAGACAAGTATATCTTTAACACGAGTGTCGTCAGACAGACGGCTTTCAAGCTCTGCGGGATATATATTCATACCCGCTCGAATTATCATATCGTCCTTTCTGCCCTTGATATACAACCAGCTCCTCTTGTCAAAATATCCGATATCTCCAGTATGAAGCCAGCCGTGTCTTTTTACAGCTTCGGTTCGTTTCTTATCATCAAAATATCCTACCATCACGTTATCACCCTTTACCAATATCTCGCCGCTCTCACCCTTAGCCGCATCGTTTCCGTCAGATCTTACAATTCTTATTTTGACAGACGGCAGAGCGACCCCCGCGCAGGTAGGATCCTCGTCAAAATCTTCCGCGGGAAGATACGCTATCCTCGGCGACGCCTCAGACATGCCGTATCCGCAAAATATATCCGCATTGGGGAACGCCTTGCGGATAGCTCTTGCCATTCCCTCCGTCATACACTCTCCGCTTACCGATAAAAGTCTCACTGACAGCTCCCTAGGCTTTCGTATAAATCTTGACATGGTTGCTATGAGCGTAGGCGTGTTTCCGTATACGGTAGCTTTCGTCTCTTTAAGCAAATTGATTATATTTAAAGGCTGAAAAGGCTCCGATGTAAAAACTATTCTTGCACCCGCACAGAGTGACGCCAAGAACTCACCCGTCAGCACCGATGAGTGGTAAAGCGGTCTTGATATAAGAATGGTATCCTTCGTTGTAACAGGGAAATATGAGCGTATGTCTTTTATATTACAGATAATGTTGCTGTTGCTCAGCATAACTCCCTTGGGTTCTCCCGTGCTTCCCGATGTATACAGTATAATGGCAATGTCTTTCTCAGGAGTTTTTGGACGGTCTGAGGAAGACACAGGAATAATAGATAACCCCCCGCTCGTATCTGTAATAATGCAGGGCGGGTCTGCTCTGTCCCATATCCTTTCATAGGTTTCCCGTCCGTATCTCGTAGGCATTATGACAGCAGGCTTTCCTGCCGCCATACAAGACAGCAAAGCCATAGCCGTTGCCAGCTCGGAACTGCAAAGTATTCCGTAATAGTCGGCTGTCAATTTTTTAGCGTAGCTCTCGGCAAATATGCAAAGCTCCTCAAAGGTCATAGCAGCGTCGTTTTCATTTACTGTCTGTGTCGGGTGCTCTAACATTTTTTCCTTTATGTATTTCCATAACGTCATTTTACAAGCTCCTCTAATCTGTCAATAAATTCACCGATAAGCTCTTTATCACTCACGGCAAGCTCAAGAAGTCCGTCATGTATCTTGTCAAGTAACTTATCGTTATGGTTCTTATGGTACATGGCGTACATCATTCTTATACGGTTCGCCTTTTCAACCACAGGCGCATAACGTTCGCTCAAAGCATTTCCCCAGCTGTTTTTATTCTCTACCGTCTGAATTCTTTCAAGCATACACTTCTTATGCTCCCATACGGGACGCAAGGCACGCCAATCCATCTTTTCATAGTGAATACTTCCGTCTCGCAGCTTGTCTATATACATAGCAAGATAATCGTGTACCACTATACCTCTCACCTCACCGTCTTTGTCTGTCGGATATTTTTCAAAGCTGGAGTCCATATATTCCTTCAAAAATTTAAGCATTTCTTTTTCGTTTATTTCCGCTTCGGTATTCTCTCTGAGCTTATATAAAACCATATTTCCATAATGCTTTTCATCAAGTGACGCTCTTAATCCCTCTAAAAAACATTTCTGAGGTATTCGAATAAGTCTGTACACCCAATTTATGTCGTGAGCTGCTATACTGACAGTTTCATCATTATCGTCATATCCGCATATAACTCCGTCGTGGTGCATATGCCTCGTACCGTACCAGCTTTTACAGGGGAGATAAAAATCATCTACGCCGCCGTAATATATGTACATTCCCTCATCAAGAGCGGATCTTATAATATCCATACAAAAATCATAAACGTAACGAAAATTTATTCCGTATCGCTCAATAAACCTATATGAATGTATGAAAATGTTAGGTATCGACGTTTGAGGTGTCGTAAAGCCTTTAATGAATCTTCTTGTACAGCAGATACTTGTAGCTTGATTTAACATCTGCTTATACGCATTCGGATGACCGAGCATTGCAAGCTCTGCTGCGCCCGAAGCCTGAACAGTAGCAAAAGTCGGCACTTCAAATGGTAACTGAACACATTTAGCCATTTTTCTCCCCCCCTTCTTCTGATACATACTTTGAAACAAGATCTATTACATCCTGAACGGTTATAAGAGAATAAGGATTCATATCCGACTCATCAAGCTCTATCTCAAAGGCATCTTCTATCATTATGAGCAGCATTACCATGCGTAAGCTATCCATAGCCAGCTCTCCCAGAAGCTGTACCGATAGGTCTGATATCTTTTCCGTACACAACTCCTCCAGTATCTCAACAACCTGTTTTTTTATCATATCAGCAGTCATAATTTTCTCCTTTACTAAATTCATTTTTTAAGCATTCACGAGCATAATTTCTTATTATCGAAGATGTTATATAAATATCAATATCCGATCTGAGAAGTATCCCATGATTCATTTTACATATTTTCTTATATTCGTTTTTTAGATTGTACTGTAACGGCATATCGATATACCGATCCCTCTCCTCGATCCGCATTCTCACCCTACCTACCGCCGTTTCGACCGGCACATCAATAAAGAATGCAAGGTCAGGCTTGGGAATACTTTCGGATATCTCATATATCCACTTGTCATCGGTATAGCCTCTTGCCCTTAAATTCGCAAGACAAGAATAAAAGTATCTGTCGCAAATGACGGTCTTGCCTGCATTCAGCGCGGGCAATATAACTTTATTTGTATGCTGTATGCGGTCTGCCGCCGCCATAAGAGAGAGCGAACGGTATTCGTATGCGCTATTGTCGGGACAGTCCATAAAGGTTCTGAATATCTCTGTATTTCTCATAGCGTCCGTAGGCTGTTTGGTTACCATATGATCTATACCGTGTAGCTTTAATTCATGAGTTAACTTATTTATCATAGTGCTTTTGCCGCAACCGTCAAGTCCGCAAAATGTAATAAGACAACCTTTTTCGTTATGTGGCTTCATTCTTAATTCCTTCATATGTCCACCTCATTAAGAAGCTTCATTCTGTCCTTTGCAAAAAAGCGTTTCACTACGTCATTTTCAATGTATCTGTATAGCTTCTTTTCTGTCGGCGCTATTACGCAATTCAAATCAGCATTATTTCTTTTTTCCACATAGTGCATCAGCCTACTGTCGGGCATATCAAAAAAATATTTTATGCTGTCAAGACAGTACGCCAACTCTTTTTCCAAACAACTGTCATTTGCTGTAGCAAGTAGCTTGTCCTGAGCATCGTCGCTCATTTCGCTAATAAGCATATAAATATCAGCGTACTTATAAAACGTCATATCACGCTTCATTCTTATCCACGGAACAGTTGTTGCTTCCTTGTAAAGATGTGCGCACAAATGGAGGAAGAAATCCTCGGGGCAAAGCGTACGCACCTTTGCGTTTCTCACCGTTACAGTTTGCGTTCTTTCAAGCATTTTTCTTACGCTGTCATCGTCGCTGTTCTTGTAATCAAGCGAGAAATTTAGGTCTACTTCTAAATACTTTATGTACGGTAGCTTTATCTCTTTAATGAACGGAACTGTTTCACCGCGTGTCATCTTGGATTCGATTATCTGCTGTCTTGTTGCTTCGACAAACTTACCGTTTTTAAGATATCCCTGCTTAAATCCTGCAAGTTTGAGTTTGGTTGATACCTTGCCCACATCCTCGGGATTTATAAGTACGTCGATATCATTTGAGGTACGGTATCCAACGGGATACTTACCGCACAGATACGCTCCCTTGAGAAGTGCATACGGAACTCCGCATGAATCAAGCTGAGTAGTAAGATAATTCAGACATCCGAAGAAGTCCGCATTGAGTTTTTCGTTGAGAGTCCACGCGCCCTTGAGTGAGTTTCTGAATTCTCTGTCAACGCTTGAAAGAAGCTCAGTCTTTTCAAGCACTCCGTAGGCAACACCTGCCATACGGTTTGCGAACAGATAACCAAGCAACTCGGGAGTCGCCGCTCCCTGTTCAATTAGTCCTCCTATCTTGTCCTTATCGGGATCAAGGAAGGAGCAAAGATTTAAAAATAATTGTTTTTCTTTTTGGTTCATAATATTTTCCTTTCTTTTTTGTTTTTAATAAATTTTGTGTTTTCTTGCAGCTGCAAGTATAGTATAAAGCTTAAACCGGACAGGTTCTGTCTGCTTTAAAAAAGTTTTTTAAATAAATTTTATTCCTATCGTTATTGTCAGCAGTGCGCCGACGTAGGATATAGAATACGCCGTCAAGTCAACGGAATATCCCTTTTTGACAAGCACACCAAGTGCCGGTGTGCTTGTCATTGCTCCTGCCATAAGACTACATATGTCAAGCTTTAATATCTTACATACCAGCCATACTATCGCAACCGATGCTATGGTTATGACAGCTCCGTACAGAAACCATTTTATGCTGATATTCGCTTTGAGCCTTGCTCCCGCAGTTATTCCGTTACCGACAAAAAACAGTATAAGTCCAAGATTTCGATATATGGGAAACGACTGCTCCACACGGTCCTTGATATGAGATGATTTGCGTATAATGCAGCCAAGTATGATACCACATATCAAAACAGCGCCCGTCGTTCCCAACGAATACCCAAAAAGTGAAAGTTTTCCAAATATCTCACCAATTAAAGCGCATATCGCTATTAATATAAGCCCCCACGTTCCGTCTGTGACAGTTACTACTGTTTTTCCTCTTTCGGAACATTCTTTTTTTAGTATGCTTCTTCCTGAAAGTTGAGCTACAATAACGACTATAACGACTCCGAGTATATAAGATACTCCATATCCTATCACGCATCTTTCTGCAATCAAGTCATGTCGCTCGGATATTACCGAAAGTCCCGGTGTGCTTGTCAGCGCGCCGCTCAAAATCCCAAGTAGTAACGACTTATCCGTTTCGGTATCTATATATCCTATCAGAGACGTCACCGCAAAGCCAACAAGAACAGCTATACAGCCTATTAGAAAATACAATACCGTCTTTTTTGACGATAGCTTCAAAGAGAACCCAGACGTTATACCTATAACAGATACGAATATTGCTGTTCCCAGACTTGAATATGCGCTCATTGCGTTATTGAAATTCGCATCCATTAAGTTCGGATCAAATTTCGATATAACCAATCCCGACATTATGGCAACCAAAAGGATGGCTGATAAATCGAGCGATACGTTACAAAATCGGATTTTCCCAATTGCATAGCCCAAAAGTATAACCGCAAATGCTACCGTCAGCGATGAGATAAAGTTAATCATCGTCTTCGGGAAGATGCAGAGGTCTTATCTCCTTGTGCATCATATTGATTTTGTCTATCTGCTTATCAACATGGTAATGACCGCAGAACCATACCTTATAATCTATCTTTTTTTCAAGCTCCCCGAGCCATATTTCAGTGCTTCGGTCTATATCGGGCTTGAAAAGCTTTTTTGATTTAGCCTTACGTGGCTTTCTCTTTATAGCCGCGTTCTGTCTCGTGGACATAAACATTTCCGTTGGAAGATAGTCAATAGGACAGGTATGTGTCAGCATTCCGTATATTTCATTTCTGCTTTCGGCAAGTCTTTCCTCAACCTTTTTCTTTGTTTCGTCACTTGGCATCTCGTCGTCCCAATATGGCAGCCCCTCTTCAAGACAACGAAGCTTATCTACACTGTGAGCACCACCCACGACCATGTATTTTTTACCCTCGAAGGTATATACTTCTCCGTCAATGGCAAAATAGATGTTCGAATATTTCGGCTCATAGTAGACCTTGCCGCCGCAAAAGCTGCGTATTCCGTATGTACCTACATTTTGAGGTCGGTTTTCTTTGTTACCATGTAAGCAGAAAAAAGTAATATTAAGCTCGGACATTTCATTTTTTAACTCATCGTCGCGTTTGTCATCATAATAATTAAAGCCCGTATCACCGAGAATTATAAGTACGTCCTTTCTCCGTGTGTTCATTTGTCGGCAAAAATCCTTGACTTTGCTGAAATGTCTGTGTTTATCGCCTGTAATAAAGAATTTTGGAGGCGAGCCGTCGTCATAAAAGGGTATATGAACCTCTTTTTCGTACATTGCTCTCACGTTATAGTAAAACAGGAACAACGCTTCGCTAACAGCGCATCCTATAAGCATGCAGAGTACAACTTCACCTGCAGAGAACGGTTGCACGAGAGGGGATAGTGCAAAACCAACCCAAGCGCCCGAAGAGAACTTCAAATAATTCTTTATACTCAATTTTGTCTTATCCTTATTTATGATATAAATACACCACATATAAATGATGTTCAACAGCGCTACCGCCGCTATAAAAATTATATTCATTATAATAAATTTCCTTTCTTTTAATCTTTTTTGTTTGATTGCTTATAAATCTGATGAATATAAACCCCCGCGCCTGCTGTAAGAACGCCCTGCGTTATTGAGGTAAACATAGCTAAAGCCATATCTCTGATATCTTTGATATCGCTCGTTGCACATATCCACAGCGCGCATATCAGAATAGATATTCCACCGAGTATAAGCGGTATCCATCGGTCAGAGACCTTACTTTTCTTGAATGCCATTCCTATAAAATACATTACAGGAATAAGACTTAGAAGTTCGGGTCTTATAAAATCCATAAATTCCATATTTTACTCACTTAATAATCATTCCGATAACAGCAGATATGAGTCCACCTGCAAGAGCAGCAATGATTGCAGTGGTTATCTGTTGCATTCTCATTTTCGGCTGTCCTTCAATAGCATCTATCTTTTGCTCATTACGCTCCAGATGCTCGTTGGTATGCTTTAGCTCGTTTGCGAGAGTCACAAGCGTTTCATTCATTGTCCTTATTTCGGCTTGAACCGCTTTCAGGTCGGAAACATCTCTCTCCAGCGTCTTTAGCTGTTGCTCATGTCTCTCCAAAATTATCTGTGCTTCTTCCATGATTTTTCTCCTTTCCTTCGTATTTTTGTTGGCTGCAAGTGTATTATAAAATTTAAACCGGACAGGTTCTGTCCACTTTGAAAAATTAATTTGCTTTTTTATTATATTTTTTTATCATTCGAGATAATATTTCATTTTCATCTGCTGTTATTTGATTTCTTGTCAATTGCTGAAGCTTGACAAGCAGAGCTATTTCTTCGTCGTATAAATACATCTGACCAAATGTGTGATCATCTGCCACATAAACACCTCCGCCGTGTCTGCCGCGCTTTACGTCAAGCGTGATGTGATACGTCATTTCTATCTCAAAAACGTCTCTCGATATCGTTTTCTCGGAAACGCCGAACCGCTCTGCAAGCTCGGATATTTTTGCATGACGCACGCGGCATAGATATTTAAACATTTCAAATCTGCGCTCGGCAGTTTCCATATTCCCCTCCTTTCCGTGCAAAATAAAAAGAGCACGACAAATAGCTTTTTTAGGCTACTTGTCATGCTCGTATGTTAAACATCGTGCTATGTACGAAGTGCGTATTGTTTAAGAAATAACCTCTCTGTGGGGGCTCGTTTGTTCGATGGCAAACGCTTCTCGTGTTACTTTTATTGCCAATTCATTTTTACAGCCTTGGCATTTTATTAGCATATCCGCTTTGTTTTCGTTGCTTTTGGAACGCTTTGATATTTTCAGATTCTTTGAAGAATCACAGGTTCGTTTGTTACATACGGGACAATGATACTCCTTCATATTTTAAACTCCTTTACATCGACATCGAATTCGCAATTTTGCGAATTGTTGGTTTAAAAACAATACGGCGATTACTCACCGTATTGAAGATAGTGAACAAAACCTTGAATTGTTCTTTTTTAGAAGTCCGAGATGTTGCATACGAATTTTTGCCGCTTGATGCGAAACAAAAAATTTTTCTTCAGCATCGCAAATAATACTGTTGATTTTAGGTTTGTCTACATATGAGTCCTCAAGCATACACGTTCCGCGTATACCGTATTTTCTCATCAATGACTTTACGTATTCCGTGAAAATATTCTTCGGCATCAACAGAGCCGCAGATAGCGCATCAGCCTGATATTCTATCCAGTCACTGTCCGCCTTATTCTGATTAAAATTATTTTCAATCTTACGGCATGCTATAATAGGGCAGGGATACTCCGCTCTTGGAGCTATTTTTGATTCACACTTTTTGAAATGTGGCTGATGCAACATAAAATGCGATGCTTCGTGCATTTCAGTATATCTGCGACGGGGCAATTGATCTCTCGTGGATAGTTGCGGTGTTATCAATACCGTTCCGAATGTCGCTTCAATAACCTCGCGTTCAAAGATTTCATCGTATGTTGGTATGAGGGCAAAATCTCCCATAACCGTTAATCCTAATATTCCTGAGTCAAAATCACAGATATACTTATTTTTTGTGATCAATCCAAGATAGTCTTCAAGAAATTGAGTAGTTTTAAGGGGCGTAGGACGTTCAAGATTTAAAGGAGAAAACTCTTTTAGCTTTTCTGTGGCGATGTCTTCCATATCGTTTCTGCTGAGTATATAAATGCCGTTGTCCTTTTGCGCGTAATGCATGATTGCCCCCTTCTAATGAGTTAAATAAACTATTTCTTCGAGTTGATTATTTCAACCAATCTTCTCCAGTCTTCATCTGTGTACTTCTTATCTTTGGCAGCTCTTAGTGCTACGCGAGCGGAAGGCAATCCGTCAATATAAGTATTGATATCGCTATGTTGCCCGTTTTTGCTTTTTCCAGCACAATCGTAGAAGCGATTAAGTTCTTCCGTGTTTGTGATTTGCAAAGCTTCGGCAAACTTTTCCAAATACTTTTCGGGTGGTCTTCTGTGTCCTTTTTCGATGTCACACAAATAGGCCGGTGAGATTTCTACCTTTGCAGCAAAGTCTTTTGAAGTTATATTTAAACTTTCTCGTCTTTGCTTTACGTACTCACCAAATGACAGGTGATTATTTTCCATATTGGTTCTCCATTCTATAGTTTTCAGATCTATGGTAATTTAGACATTTTAATCCGATTGCCTTCTCAAAAAACTAAAGTTCGCAAATTCGCACATCTGCGAAGCCGTGAACATATTATACACCCATAACGTTACTTTGTCAATACCTTTTTAAAAATTTTTATTTTCTTTTTCAACACTAATACTAATGGGTACGATATGGTTTGTAATATACACTTCGAGTAAAAATATCTAATACGCACGATAAAAAATAGGATAAATCGTGTGCCTCTTTTATTTGATTACAGCGACTCAATTTTTGATGCATGAACAGCATAAAAAATTACCTTTTGAGCCATAATAGATCTCGTCATTTTTTCATAGCATCAATAAAGCATCAAAGAAAAAATCGGCAATTTCAAACTGCCGAAAAGGGGAGTAAATGTTGCGAAAGAGCAGGGAAATGAAGGGCGTTTTAGAATCACCGAGCCACTCCAAAACCGTGGGTCGCGGGTTCGAATCCTCCTGCCCCTGCCAAAATAATAAGGACGCGTTCGTCAGAATGCGTCCTTATTATTTTGTTAGCGGTACTTTGCGATGAAGAACCCCTTAAAAATCCGCTGAAAGTGGATTTTTAATAGAGTTTGCGCTGAACAGCACGATATTTTAATGAAAAACTTTGGCGCAAACATGGGTTCTGAATCCTCCGCGAGATTTTCACTTTCCAATAATTCCATCTGTTCCAACCGTTCCGTTTGCCACAGCATCAAAAAAGCAGCAGCGACCGCAGATTTTTCGTTATCTGCGGTCGCTCTTATATTTGTTTACACCGACGCAATTTTTGAGCCCTTATAATTTATTATATATGTTTCTGCTATGATAAATATATTATTATATTTATATAATTAATAAGATGGTTCATGGTGAACCCTCCCACGGTTCACTTTATAGGCAGAAATCGTTTGTTATGCCGTTCAGCATACTTGTGTCCTTTTTCACATAGTACATCTCCGTGACTTGTGTTGTTGAATGTCCAAGCAGATCGGCTACTTGCTTGACTGTGAGTGCCTTGACCGTGCCATCGGGTTGTTTTACACCGTTTACGAGGTTGGTTGCAAAGGTATGGCGGAGAGAGTGTAGTCCTTTACTCTCTATTCCAGCACCTTCGAGTAATCTGTGGTATCTTCTTCTGAACACGTCGGGTTTGGTATAGTTACCATGTTCATCGCACACTAGCGGACTATCTTCTCCGAAATAATATTCTTTTCTTAATTCTTCAATCATTTTTATCGCCGTATCGTTGAGAGGTATATCTCTCTTACTTGTCGTACTTTCCAGCTTCCCAACCTTGACCTCCGTGGAGCCGCCAAGAAGCTCTACACCGTCTCTTTTGTTTATGACCTTC
>JAZOMF010000011.1:0-20807 GCA_045653805.1 Eubacteriales bacterium | reverse complement strand
TTTGAAATCGTTCAAACCCCTTCTACGGTAAACAAATTGGCAATCGTTTTAGACCGTAGGGGACGACGTCCTCGGCGTCCCGTGACGAATATTTTCAAATCAATGAAACGGCGACACCTCATTTGCAAGCAAATCGGCACCGCCCTACGGTTTTAGAGTCTCATTATCCCACCGACAAATCAAAATTTAAAAAATCATCAAAAAGGGGCTCTTCAAAACGGGATTTTTGATGTATAATGTTTTCAGAGGTTAAGCAACCTTAACAAAATTGGCAAAATTACGGCTTGGGGCGTTGATTTTTGCTGTTTTGTTGAGCCCTTGGGGTAAAAATGGGGGCTTTTGCGAACATTGGGGAATTTATTTTAAAAAGGAGAAAAAATGACAGAAGTTTTTAAAAATTTGACTGTTGATCTATCTCGAAAGGGCGGTAATCGCCCGGTATTTGCGGTGGAAAATGACACGGGATCAAGAAAACTAAAAATCAAGATAACCGATGACGGTTCTCCCTACAAGCTTGATGTAGGAACATTTGCCATCCTTAATTACAAACGCGCGGATGAGGTAAGTGGTGCATCGTTGGCTGAAAACTGCGGAGATAGGGTCGAGGTAACGCTTACTCCTGCGATTTTGGGAGCAAAGGGAATAACTATCTGCTCTGTCTCGCTTGTTGATGAACAAAAAAATAAGATCACCAGCTCGGAATTTTGCCTCGACGTCAGCGAGGAGCTTTATTCCGGAGACGAGCTTGACGGCGCGCCCGAATACGGACTTTTGGATGATCTTTTGTCAAGATTGTCTGACGTAGAGGGTAAGGAAGTTGCTCGATGTGAGGCTGAAAGCGAAAGAGTTGAGGCTGAAGAGAAGAGAGAAGAAGCCGAGCGCGTACGCGAAAAAAGAATTTCCGGCAGACTTGGAGATGGTGGCAGTATAACTCTTTTGGCATCAAAGTGGTCAAGCAGCAACGAGCAGACTGTTACGATAGAGGGCTTGGGAGAGGATGACATGGTTATATTCTATCCATCCACGGCCAATGAACGTGAATATTGCGGGCTTTACGGAGTGTTTGTTTCTCCCGTGAGCAACGGTAACAGCTTTACTGTAACCGCGAGAGCAACTCCCAAGGGAGATATTTCGCTTAAATACTACGTCATTCGCGGCAGCCTTCCCGAGGAGGTGAGCTAATGGCACACGGATTTTTGAATGGGGCGAGATATGATCAGGATGAAATGAGCCTCGCCCAACATATAGAAGGATCAATTGTTGACATTAAGATCCCCGAGGGGGTTAAAGTTATTACCGATTATCTGTTTTATTTATCCGGCAGATATATTAAAAGCGTCAGCATACCGAATACCGTCCAGCAAATAAGGCAGCAGGCATTCAACAGTATAGGAGCTGACGTTGGAATAGATCAGGTAGTTATTCCCGATAGTGTAACAAGCTTAGGTGCTAATTCTTTCAGATACAGCGGAGTTCGTAGCTTTGTTATTTCCCCCAATATCCGGTATTTAAACACTCAAACCTTTGACGGTTGCAGACAATGCACTTTGTATGATGTTTCGAGGCACGAGTTTGTGCCTATATTGCAGGAAACCAATGTTTTTGGTGGAATTAATGCAGAAGCGAAGATCTTCGTGCCTGCTGAGCTTTACCACGAATGGATAGAGGCGACAAACTGGTCGGTGTATGCCGATTATATTTTGGTAAAAGCTCCCGAATTTCCGGATCCCGGGTATGTAAGTCAAGGACTTGAAATTAACAATGGAATAGTTGAAGGCCTTGGAAGTTGTACCGATTCTACGGTTGTTATTCCTTCTGAATATAATGGTGAACCTGTTACTGATATTGATATTTCGGGTATGGACGAAGAAACAATAGAGCATCTTGTCTTCAACGATCTCATCTGCTACGTATCCTGGACTCTTGGTTATCTTCCCGAGCTGAAACGTGTAACATTTGGTGCAGGATTAAAAGGGGTTGGCCCAGGGGTATTTAATGAAAACGCGAAATGTACGGTATACGATTTCACACGTTGTTTAGCGGTACCCGAACTACAGTTGTTGTTGGGGGATGAGGTGTGTTCATTCACCGGTATGCCCGACAATTGCAGAATATACGTTCCCCACTCTCTTTACGACGAGTGGATAAACGATACAAACTGGTCGTATTATGCCGACCGCATTGTGCCGGCTATATAAGAAAGGAGATTTTTATGGCAGTAATATCAAAAAATATTGAAGTGAACGGTCGCACGCTTATAAAGCATGATAGCGACGCGGGAAAATACATCCGTCAGGTCGAAACGGGTAGGGAATACTCCTCAGCCGTGGACGTTATTCCTTGTAAATATACCTACGAGGAGACCGAGAGGGAGATTGAAAAGAAGGAGGTAGGCGATGGATAATGACGAAATGATAAAAGCTATCACGGAAAATAGCCAACGATCAAAGTCCAATAGCCACCGAATCGACGAGCTCACTGAAAGCGTTGAGGCGCTAAACAAGATGGCGACCGCGCTTGAGGTGTTGGCAACCAAGCAAAACGTTATGGCAGAGGTGGTTCACAACATAAACGAAAAGGTGACTGCCCTTGAGATAAGACCTATGAATCGAATTTATTCGATTATCGGATACGTTATCGCCGCGCTTATTTCGGCGGTAGTAGGGGCATGGTTCGGCTTTTCAGCATGATGTCTTTAACCTAACGGCAATCTTCATTTGATCGAAGAAAAAGAGATAAAAAATAAGTTTTCCTCCCGTGAGCGGTAAGGCGTAATTGCGCTTTCCGTGTATCGGGAGGTTTTTTTATACTTAGCCATTGGCTTGATTTATTTATCCTATTGGAACTGATTTATACCCGTTATATTTTCTTATCGTCAGTGGCGGGGTTGTCAATTAACTGACCGTCCTCGGTAAATCTCGATCCGTGGCAGGGGCAATCCCAGGTGTGCTCGGCACGGTTGTATTTGAGGGCACAACCGAGGTGAGGGCATCGGGGGGCGGTGGGGCTGAGAAGTCCTACTGCCGAATTAAAGGCGTTGACGGCAAGCTGTGGGCGCAAAAGTGTGCGGGAGGGGTCAAATAGGTTAGCATATGGATTGGATTTTCCATGAACAAGGTCACAGAGAAGGTCTGCGGCGACCATGGCGTTTGTCATGCCCCATTTATTGAACCCTGTTGCAACAAATACGTCAGGCGTAGAATTGGAATACTGCCCGATATAGGGAACTCCGTCCAGCGTCATGCAATCCTGTGTTGCCCATTTGTATACAATCTCGGCATTTTTGTAGTGATTTTTTGCAAATTCTTCAAGCTCCCACCAGCAACCGCCTTTTTTACCCGTGCGGTGTCCACCGCCTCCGAGAAGCAAAAGATCTCCGTAGCTTCGGAAGGAAAGCCCCGTGCCCGATTCATCGATATACATTCCGTCCACATTTTGTGCATTTCTTAGTGCCATAACGTAAGAACGGTGCTGATACAGCTTTAAGGAATACAGCCCGTGCTTATTCAGCATGGGAAAGTGTGTGGCTATGATCAGCTTTTTATAACTTATCTCTCCGCGGTTGGTTTTTGCCTTGTGGGGCAACAATTCCACGACCTTGGTGTATTCGTAAATAGGGAGCTCCTTTGCAATTTCGTATAGAAATTTTAGAGGGTGAAACTGCGCTTGATATTTGACTCGCACCGATCCTGCAACAAAAAAGGGAAGCTCGTGGTCAGATGAAAACTCTGCTTTTACGCCAAGACTCAAAAGAGCGGCAACCTCTTTTTTGATTTTTTTAGCATCATCAAGGGAATAAACGTAGTTGTCTTTCGACTCAAAGTCGCAGTCAATATTCTCGCAAAGTCGGGCGTATTCTTTTATTGCCTTGCTCTGCGCCTTGGCATATAGTCGGGCTTGACCTTCGCCAAAGCGTTGTATCATTTTATCGTATATCAAACCGTGACCCAGTGTAATTTTCGCAGTAGTATTCTTGGTAATTCCGCCGCAGATCTCGTCAGCCTCGACGAGTATACAATCCACACCTGCATTTTTTAACCTATATGCGCACAAAATTCCCGCAATTCCGCCGCCGATGATCAAAACGTCGGTTTTTTTATTCCCATTAAGCTCATCAAAATGTGGCTTTTGTGCCGTTTTTAACCATATTGATTCCATAACCGTCCTCCGAAATTTGATAAAATTAGTTTGGGCGGAATTGAGTAAAATATACGAATACTTTTTACAGGGCGTAACACACTAAAAAGAAAAGCTTGGGGGCAATATGGATGTTTTCAAGGTTGTTTTGACGGCGCTATTGTCGGTGGCGGCGCTCTTTATCATCACGAAAATTATGGGACACAAGCAGATCTCTCAGTTGGACTTTTTCGATTACGTTTGCGGCATTACCATTGGTTCAATAGGCGCGGAGATGGCGACCGAGCTGGAAGAACCATACAAGCCGCTGATAGCGCTTTGCGTTTACGGTCTTGTGTCGCTCTTGCTCAATCTGCTTGCCCACAAGCTGCCGAAAACGAGGAAATATATCAACGGCACGCCCACAATTTTGATGAATGAGGGCAAGATCTACCGTCAAAACCTCAAAAAGTCAAAGATAGACCTATCTGAATTTATGCTCCTTTGCCGCGAGCAGGGATATTTTGACCTTGACGAGATACAGTTAGCGGTTTTTGAGCACAACGGCAAGCTTTCTATCCTGCCTAAGGCGGCAAAACGCCCTGCAACGCCTACGGATCTGAAAATCACCACCAAGGCAACGCATATCGGCATTGAGATCATAATGGACGGGCGTGTAATGGGCGAAAATCTTTCTCGCTTGGGACGTAATGAGGCTTGGCTGGATATTCAGTTAAAGTCGCAGGGATATAAGAGTGCAAAGGAGATATTGTTGGCAGTCTATACCCCCGAGGAGGATAAGCTGACGGTATACCTAAACGAATAGCGCGTGAAGGATTTTGTTTTTTATTACTTGACATTTTAGCGGCGGTAGTGTATAATAAATTCAATGAAATATATGGTCACCGGAGGCAGAGCGCCGTAGCGTTCATTTGCCGGATTAGGTGTCCGAGTGAGCTCGGGTTATTGCTTTTGCAATGCCCGAGCTATATTTTTTGGAGGTAATTATGAAACACACAAACGTTACTCTTCTGCCGCTGACAAGCGATGACCGCGAGCAGTTTATTCTTGATAATCAATGGGCGTTCAGGTACGGCGCTATGATGGAATTTGGTGAGCGCGACGACCATATCGATGGTGATGGTGAAATAATTTCGCGCAAGACTATTGAGCGCTGTATTGATTCCCCCGACAGAGAAACCTACCGCATAGTCGTTGACGGCAAGAGGGTCGGCGGCGTGATATTAAAGATAGACCGAGAAACACATCACAATGAGCTTGAAATCCTTTTCGTATCCCCCGAGGAGCATACGAAGGGCATAGGATACGGTGCGTGGCAGGCGGTGGAGGCGCTTCATCCCGAAACGGTGGTCTGGGAAACCTGCACGCCTTATTTTGAAAAGAGAAACATACATTTTTACGTCAATAAGTGCGGCTTTAAGATAGACCAATTCTGGTGCGAACATTTTCAGTCCGATCACGAAATGCCCGACGAGGATGAGCATGATCCGGACGAAGGCCCTGACGAAATGTTTCATTTTGTAAAGGTGATGAAGTAAGGAATAGCCGAGAGCTGGGCTTGTGCATATACTGTACTGAAACTTTAAAAGGAGGTACACTTATGCGACAGAGAAGATGTGGCTCTCATCCCGAAATACGCGACTATGGATGCGAGCCCTTTATATTTAATATCAATCACGCGACTAATATGAATGAAATTTTCCGCACAACGCTTTGGACGGGGCAGGACCTACAGCTCACATTGATGAGTATTCCCGTGTGCGGTGAGATCGGCGTTGAGATGCACTCGGATGTTGATCAATTTATCCGCATTGAGAGCGGCAGGGCAAAGGTCTATATGGGTTCTTGCCGAAACAATATGCAAGAAATGGGATGTGTAGATGGCAACTATGCCATTCTCATTCCCGCAGGCACTTGGCACAATATAGTCAACGTGTGCAATAGACCCTTGAAGCTCTATTCGCTCTACGCACCGCCTGCGCATCACTTTGGCACAGTGCATAAGACTAAAGAAGAAGCCGAGAGAGCAGGGCATTAATAAATGAACTCGCTGGAGCTTACGAGCGCGGTGACGGCACTTGCCAACGCCATAGCCTGCCGTTTGACGGTTGAGGAGATGGCACTTGTGGCAGGTATTCTCGTGCAGTTGGGCGACACCCTTGCAACCATTGCCGAGAGAGAGAGCCTGTGTGAAAGTCAAAACAACAAAGATGGCTGACGGATTTCCGTCAGCCATCTTTGTTAAGTTGCTTGAAAACGCCATAACTAATATGATTTTATAAAAGTTCAGCCCCCGATGACCGATCATCAGGGGCAATTTTTATATAAACGTTATCTTATCGGTCAAAGCTGGGATTTGTGGCGTAGAAGTTCTTTGAGTCCATAGAGTCAACCGCAAGACGGATGGCGTCGCCGAATCTTTGATAATGCACAAGCTCTCGCTCGCGGAGGAATTTAAGCGGCTCTTTTACGTCGGGATCATCCATCATTCTGATTAGGTTGTCATAGGTTACGCGCGCCTTTTGTTCGGCGGCAAGGTCCTCATTCAGGTCAGCGAGAACGTCGCCCTTAACGCCTATATACTTCATATCGGTGGGCACACCCGCAGCCGCTACGGGGTATACGCCTGTGGTGTGGTCTGTGAAATATGGTGCGAGGGGAGATTTTTCTATCTCCTCGACAGAGAGGTTACGGGTCAGCTGATAGAGGATGCTACCTACCATTTCGAGATGTGCTAATTCTTCCGTGCCTACGTCTGTGAGTATGCCTGCGATCTTTCGGTCGGGCATGGAAAAGCGCTGGTTGAGGTATCGCATTGATGCGGCAAGCTCACCGTCAGGGCCGCCAAGCTGCGACACGATGACCGCCGCCGCTCGGGGATTGGGGTTTTTTATCTTAACGGGGAATTGTAATTTTTTCTCATAAATCCACATAGTTGTTCTCCAAAAAATAAATTGTTTTGCGAGGGTCCCTCGCCTGTGCCGCCTTCGGCGGCTATGCCTGCATGCGCAGGCATTTTTTTAGTTGGTCTCCCAGGGCCAAGGGGTGGTAGTCCAGAGCCAGGAATCCTTGCTTTCGTTACCGAAGGCGGTGACGGGGCCGTATTTAGATTCGTACTCGGCAACAAGTTTTCTTTGCATTTCAAGCAGATTGTGGTAGTGGGCGAGAGCCTTGCGGCAATTAGGATAGGCGTCCAGATACAGTATAGTGTCGTAGAGGGCAAAGTTGACCGCCTGAAGTTTTCGTGCGAGAGCGGTATCGTTTCTGTCGCAACCGCAACCGTTACCCATTCCGCGGCGACCCGGATTCATATTCAGCATAATTTACAGCCTCCCTTATTCATTTTTCCACCCTCAAATGGGAGATCAAGCTCGGAGAAGAGCGTGCCTCGCTCAAGGGCGACCTCGGGCTCGTAAAGCTCGTGGAATTTCTGGAGCGGTGAGTATACCATAGCAAGAGGATAGGAGCTGAGTCCCCAGCCGCCGTTATATTCTCCGCAACCGCCGTGGCAGTTGCCGCCGCTCTCGTTTCTTTTATTCATTCTGCCTCCAAAGGGGACGGCATCTTCAGCGAGAGTGCCATCGCAAAGCCGTCTGCCTTGTCTTTGGTCAAGGATGGGAATATCACCCGAGACCTCACCTTGTCTTGCAAATTCGGGGCAGGATCTGCCTATGGGTACTCTCGGGGGCATATCACGGTTCATGTCATGGAAAGAAAGTGGGTTTTTGTCGTTGTACATTTGAAAAACTCCGATCGTGAAAAAGTTTAGACTACCCGACGTATCGGGCTCATCATTAGAATTTTATGCGTCAAGGGCGCATTTTGTTACATTTAGTCGGGTTTTGTCGTAACCTCTCACAATTTAGTAGGGTGAAATTTTGTTGAAATTGCCAATTACTTTTTTTGAAAAAATGTGGTAAAATAATATTAATAAAATATTTGGCGTCTGCCGAAGAAGGGAAGTGACCTTGTGTTTGCTGTTGGAGATCGTGTCGTCTATGGCTATGAAGGTGTTTTCTGCGTTTCGGAATATACTACCTCACCGATTGACAAAAACGATGAGCGGGTATTTTATGTACTGCGCCCCGCCTTTGGTTCGGGAAATAGTATGATCGTCACCCCCAGTGAGGGCGGAGTGACATCTATTCGTGCGGTCATTAGCCGTGAGGAGGCAGAGGCTATAATAAACAGGATCGGAGAGATCGGCGAGGTCGTAGTTGATAAGGAGAGAAATCGCCGCGAGGTCTATCGCGAGGTGATGGGCAGATGTTGTGCCGAGGCTTGTATCAGCATAATCAAGACCGTCAGAACAAGAAGACGGGAATTTTTGGCTCAAAAGCGTCGCCTTGCAGAGACCGATACTGATTTTGAGAGCCGCGCAAGATATTGTCTTTTCTGTGAGTTGGCGGCGGCGATGAATATAAGCATTTCAGAGGCAGAGCAGATAGTAATGCTGAAATTGAATGATAATATGTAAAAGGGCTGAGTCATTTTGATGCAGAAGCCGTGGTTTGGTTATCGTCGGCGTACGGGGGTACGCCAGAGAGCCAAAGCACGACTAAAAAGCCACATAAAAAGGGGAAAACCGCCGAAAATTCGGCGGTTTTCTTCATCTCAAAGGCAAAAGCAATACTGTTAAATTACATTTTATCTTTGCTATTGAAGGTGGCTTTTGTTCTGCGCTAAATGAATCAGTCCTTAGTTTGCTTGGTTAAACTTCTGCTTTACAGCGTTTATCTGCTGGGGCTGAGCATTCTGGGTGGGATACCAGCCCTTGGCGCTCATTTTTGCATAGACCTGATTCTGCATTGCGATAGTGTCGTTCAATGCCTGCGTGAATGCGGCATGCACTGCGGTAGAGGCAGATTCGATTGCCCCGTGCATAAAGAGGTCGCATTCTCCTTTAAGATTTAGGAGCAGATTTTCCATTATTTCCTTTTCGTTCACGGCTAAATTTCCTTTCTTGGTTAATTGAGAAGAGCGTAGAAGCGGCTGAAGCAGTCTGCGTGCTTCTGGGCTACGGATGATATGAGATTTTTAAGTTCGGGGTCGCTGACCGAGCTTGCACTGTCGGCGCAAAGGGTCTTGATCTGCTGTTCGTGACCGAGCGCATCCTCGATGTAAAGCAATTCTTTGGGTGACATTGATTTTTCCTCTCTTTGTTTGTAGATTTGGGAATCGCACCGTAATTTTTGCCGCCGCCGAGTCTGCTTATTCGTGGACAGAAAAAAAGAACGGGATTTTTTAAAAAAGGGCTTGACTAATCCTGCTTTTTGTGATATAATACCGTTTGTTCAACTGAATACGCCGGTGTGATGGAATTGGCAGACGTGCTGGACTCAAAATCCAGTGGTAGCGATACCGTATCGGTTCGACCCCGATCACCGGCACCAAAAAAGAAGGTAGGCAAAAGCCTACCTTCTTTTTTTGCGTCGGTGATCAATGGGTCGGAACCTTGCACCAAATTTGCTCTGCAAATTTGCGTAAGAGTTCTGACCCCGAATTTATCCAAGGGCTCGATGCCGTTGGATAAATTATGCCAGCTATATCATATAATTTGAGCTTGCTCCTCTCTCTTTTTTGGTGCCGGTGGTCAATGGGTCGAAACCTTGCACCAAATTTGCTCTGCGAAACCTCATTTTGCAAAATTTCTTAAAACATATTTACAAATAGCAAAAATTGTGATATAATAATTATGCCAAACGAACTTAATAATTAGATAGGTGTAATTTTTCTTATGGAATAATTATACCCTTTTGTGTGTATCATTAAACGAATCCATTTGGTAAAAATGCGACTCCCGTTTGATGGTACGAAAATACCTATCTACGTATAAGTTCGTTTGGCGACAACTTGGAGTTTGCGTTTTTCGGTGCGCTGACTTAGGTTGGCGCACTTTTTGTTTATTCCAGGAGGATATATGAGCAAGAATATTCAAGAAAGAGTAATAGATGTTACCGGTGTGGAGCTTATGCCCGGACAGCCCAAGGTGTGTCTTGGCAACGGAGAGCAGGGCGTTGAGTGCTGTTGCGACGAATGTGACTATTTTTTGCGTTGCTTTCCTGAATTTGATCCGCAAAAAGAGTAAGTTTTTAATTGTGTAAGTATAAAAGGATAGAAGCGATTCGATTTGTACGTTTCTATCCTTTTTATTTGCGGAAATATATGAGGTCATCACACTTTATATAATTTGTATTTTAAAAATAAACTCCATTTCATGTCAAAACTATTGACAACCCCCATTTAAAATGGTACAATATACCGTAAAACACGAAAGGAGCAGAAATATGGCATATAAGCAGAATCTTCATACTCATACAGTCCGTTGCGACGGCAAAGATACGCCCGAAGAGATGATAGCTTACGCAATAAATAAGGGATTTGATTCCATTGGTTTTTCGGGGCATTCTCACATGCCTTATTCCTCCTATAAGCATATTACCCGCGAGACCACAAGCGCATATAAAAAAGAGATATACGCCCTCAAGGAAAAATATAAGGGCGTCATTGATATTTATTGCGGTCTTGGGTTTGAAATGTTGGGTGACGACGACCTTGAAGGTTGGGAATACATTATCGGGTCTGTTCACTATCTTGAAAAAAATCGTCTTATTGCTACCTTTGACCGTGACGCTTCAACCGTGGCAAATATAATTGACCGATCCTTTGGCGGCGACGGTATGGAATATGCCAAGTGCTACTACGAGCATTTGTCTAGATTGCCCGAGTATGGAAAATTTGATATTATCGGTCACTTTGACTTGATCACCAAGCACGTTGACAAAGCGGATTTCTTTGATTACAATTCCCGCGAGTATCTCCGCTATGCTACCGACGCCATGGATGCGCTGAAAGGAAAGATAGACCTTTTTGAGGTCAACACGGGAGCTATCTCCCGCGGCTACCGCAAAACACCGTACCCTATGATGAACCTCTTGAAGGAGCTGAAGATGAGAGGCTTTGGTGCGGTCATTTCCTCCGATTGTCACGATGGCAGATACCTTGATATTGCCTTCGATACCTGCGCGGATATGCTGGAGGAGTGCGGATTTTACGGAAAGCACGTGCTTCGCAACGGCAAATTTGAAGAAATAGGATTGAAAGAATAAAATGACGGTACTTATAATATTAGTATTACTGTTTTCAACCCTTGCGGCGGTTGATTACGTTATTGGAAACAAGCTGGGCATCGGAGCAGAATTCGAGCGCGCCTTTAAGCTTTTTGCCGCAATGGCGCTCTCTATGATCGGTATGCTGGTGTTAGCGCCCCTTATTGCGGAGCTGTTAAATCCCGTGCTTGGATTTATCTCCAACACCTTGGGACTTGACCCCTCCATTTTGCCCGCAATGCTTTTGGCAAACGATATGGGCGGCGCCCCCCTTGCCGAGCAGGTGGCAAGTGACCACAACGTGGGTATGTTTAACGGTCTTGTTGTGTCCTCGATGATGGGATGCACCGTCTCGTTTACCATCCCCTTTGCGCTGGGATTGGTTAAAAAAGAGAATCACCGTGAGCTTTGCTTCGGTCTGCTCTGCGGCGTTGTTACCATCCCCGTTGGATGCTTGGTCAGTGGTTTTATCTGCCAAATCTCTGTTGGTGCTTTACTTTTGAACCTTCTGCCTCTGGTAATTTTCTCGGCAATCATAGCCGCGGCACTAGTCTTTCTGCCCGAAGTATGCGTTAAGGTGTTCAAGGTCTTTGGGTTTGTGATCAATGCAATTATAATTCTCGGACTTATGATGGGAATTTACAATTTCCTTATTCCCAAAATAACTCCTATGGAGATTTTCGGCAACAGCATCGACCTGCCCATAATTCCGATTATCGATACACTTGAGTCGGGTGCGATGGTCTGCCTCAATGCAAGCGTCGTTATGACGGGAATGTTCCCGCTGGTCACTCTCGCTTCAAGACTCTTGAAAAAGCCTTTGAATGCTATCGGCAACAAGGCTGGAATTGACGAAAAGAGCACCCTCGGTGTGATTGCATCTTTGGCTACAAGTGCTACCACCTTTGGAATGATGAACGACATGAACAAAAAGGGAATGATGATAAATTCCGCTTTTGCTGTCTCGGGCGCGTTTACCTTCTGTAGCCACATGGCGTTTACCATGGCGTATGAGGGCGGCGAAGCGTACCTCCTGCCCATGATAGTGGGTAAGCTGGTGTCGGGCGTTTGTGCGATACTCTTGGCGTTCTTGCTCTACGATAAGTTGCTGAAGAGGGCGAAATAATAAAATTTAGAGATAACAACAAAAGGCGGAGTTTTCCGCCTTTTGTTGTGCTAAAATTTGATTTATCAGCCGTACTTTCTTTGTAAAGAAAGTAGGTAAGGAAACTTCAATTATCGTGTGACGTTGAATTAAATTCGACATTCATCTCTCGATGATAGAGTTTCAAATTTTGATTTATCGGTGTGTCAAGAACGCCACGGCGTTGTCTTGTTGAAAGTTTTTCCGTCGCTTTTTTCAAAAAGCGACCGCCCATCCAACGCGCGGAGCGTTGGTCGCCGCGCGCACGCGGCGAAATCTCCTTATCGGCGTGTTCTTTTTTGCCAAGCGCAAATCGCGAAGCGAGTTGCAGCTGAGCGCAGCGAAGTGAGTTTTCATTTGCGCCTCTACTGCCAAAGAAAAAAGCGGGTAAGCGATTTGAAAAGGCTTTGTGTAGAAAGGGGAACCCCCCACTTGTGCGGTTCCCCTCTGCCAAGCCTGCGGCTTGTCATTCACCCCTCTGTGGCGCTTTCGAACGGTAAGGGAGTTTCGCGCCTTGCGAGGCGCGACCGCCGATCGCGGCGGCTCCGACAAGCCTTTGAAAAGGCTTGAGCTAAACTTCAAACAGGCTTCGCCGTGAAGTCACCGATAAACATCAATTTATATAACACAAAAAGGGGCTACCGCCCCTTTTTATTTAACAACCTTATAAAAATCCAAGGAATCAAAATTTCTGCCCAAGTGGTTAACGATATACGCCTCGCAAGCGCGAGAAAGATCGTGGAGATCATCCGCGTCCTTCAATTCAAAAGAAAACAACTTCTTCTCGGGAGCCGACACGATATAACGGAGCGCCGCCAGAGTCGAGGGCGACATTCCGCAAAGCACGCTTACCTCTGCCTCGTCCTCGAAATCTCTTGAGATCCTCGGCACTCTCTGCCCTCTTTTCGCCTGGCACTCGGTACAGACAAGCTTACCGCCCATAACGTCGAGATACAAAAATTCCGCGCTGTCGGTGTGGCAATAAGCGCACCCGAAAAGCTCGGGCAAGTATCCCGAGAGCGCCATTACTCGCATCTCAAACGCCGCCTTG
The DNA here is from genome assembly GCA_045653805.1 of Eubacteriales bacterium. Taxonomy (GTDB): domain Bacteria; phylum Bacillota; class Clostridia; order Oscillospirales; family CAG-272; genus SVTX01. The sequence continues at coordinate 7,366 of JAZOMF010000011.1, read as the reverse complement.
ATAATATCTTGGCTCTTCTCGCCCTTACTAATGAGAAAAATCGAATTGAGCAGAAGTCGGAGCAGCTCCGAGCATTCCTCGTCCTCGTCGGTCAGCTCATTTGCAAGATCGCAAAGATAGGTCGCCAACGACACACGCGAGATGTCGGCAGACAATCCGTAAAAGGAATTGATCACCGAGCCGCCCTTGAGCCAAAACATAGAGTTTTTCTCGTAAATCTCAAAATTTCCGTAGGTGAAAAGCTGTGAGATCGGCGTCAGCTTACTGCTCGGCGATCTCCCTCCCTTAACCATTACGCCGATTCGCCCACGGTCGGGAGTTATTATATTTATCAGCTTGTCGCTGGCACCCACTTCATGTATGCGCGTGACAAGTCCATCGGTCGCAAAGGTCATAAATTCTCCTTTTCTCTTACTTTCTTTGAAAAGAAAGTAAGCAAAGAAACTTTCCACAAAAAATGGTTAATAATACAGACGCTTCAAATTTAAAAACCGATCTATTTGAAATAAGCAAAGAAACTTCCCAAAATCAATATAAACCTTTTCTTTTTTTAAGTTTTTGAAGGCGGTGGGGGTTTGGGGGAGGAGGGGAGCTTTTTAAAAAAAGTCCCCTCCTCCCCCAAAAAGCAATTATTCTTCAACAAATCCGAAGTCAGTGATGCCTCTCTGGGAGTCGCGCCAATTTTCCTTGACCTTTACCCAAAGGTTAAGATAAACCTTTGTGCCAAAGATAGTTTCCAGGTCAGCGCGGGCATAAGAGCCGACACGCTTAGGCTCCTCGCGATTCTTACCGAGTATAATTCCCTTATGAGAAGCCTTCTCGCAGAAGATTTCCGCGCGAATGCTAATAAGACTGCCTTCGTCCTTAAATTCCTCGATAGCAACGGCGATACCGTGGGGGATCTCCTTATTGAGTGTACGAAGCAGCTTTTCTCTGATGACTTCAGCCGCAACCTGTCTCTCGCTCTGGTCGGTGACCATATCCTCGGGGAAGAAAAATTCAGATTCACCAAGGAAGGGCTTGCACTCGTCAAGCACCTCGCTAACGCCCTTGCCGTTCTTTGCACAGATCGGCACGACTGCATTGAACTCGTGAAGATCTGCATAAGCGGTAATAGTTTCAGCTATCTGCTCGCGGCGATAGAGGTCTACCTTGTTAAGCACGAGAACGGAGGGAGTCTCGGTTCTCTTTACGTAATTTATCACGTTCTTTTCAATGTCGCTGATAGGTTTGCCTGCGTCAACCACCAAAATTACCGCATCTGCATCCTGCATAGAGGAGTTAGCGGTCTTGACCATATAAGAACCCAAGGAATTGCGGGGCTTGAAGATACCGGGGGTATCAAGGAAAACGAACTGATCATCGCCCACGGTATGTATACCGATAATTCTGTTTCTTGTGGTCTGGGGCTTGGAGGAAACGATTGCCACCTTTTCGCCCAAAATGCTATTCAAGAGAGTGGATTTACCCACGTTGGGGCGACCCACGATTGCTATAAATCCTGTCTTTTTCATATACTGTTCCTTAATTTTTATGTTAACTTACTCCTCGGCGGAATGCTTATTGAAAAACTTATTAATTCCGTCCTCGTTGTTATACTGTACTCTGTTCAGCGACTCGCCGCATTCATCGTGCACGAGCTGCACGTTGATCCTGCCAAGTCCGTTCTCATCCCTCGAAACCTTGATAGTATAGTCGGTTCCCGCAACATCTATTTCCATAACGGTCTTGTCGTTTGAAACAACGCGCTCATACACCTCAAAATCCTTCCAGGTAAGAGAAATTCCCTTTCCCGCAAGCGCGAGAACATCCTTTTTGATCATATATTTGCCGCTAAACTCACCGTCATCACCACTCAAAACGCTAAATGTAGGAGAGGCAATAAAATTCTCTATATCTTCTTTCTTAGCGGCTCTGATGTCTTCTACACTGGTTCCGTTAGAGTAACTTATAAGTCTGACCGAGTCGGGTACGGTATTTTTACCGCTTTTTTGAGCACGGAGAGTTATATTGGTACCATCAATACCGATTTCAATAGTCTGTCCACCGTCAATACTGGTATGCTCATAAGCCAAAAGTTCATTCCAGGTAAGCTTATCGCCTTTATCGGCAATGGCAAGCACGTCCACGGCGGTCATGGCTTTGCCCTTAACGGCATTAACATCTTCAAGATAATCTCCGATATTCAAATACAAATCATATCCCAAAGGGCCAACGACAAACAAAACTACAAACGTAGTTATAACAAAAGCAATAAGACGAGAGTTATTGCTCCAAAAGCTTTCACGATGGTAGCCGTCGCCCTTTACCTTGATCTCCTCCTCGGGAAGCTTTGTATAGGTGGCGCTGGTATCTATCCTCTCGGTATCAGTAGGCTGTTTATCGGTAACGGGAGGTTGATACGCCTCGCCGGCCTTTTTTGCCGCCTTCTTCGCCTGCTTTTCCAGCTCTTTTTCGCGATATGCGGCAGCCTCACGCGCTCTTTTTTCCGCCTCGAGGGCTCTTCTTTCACTTGGCTTCAATTTACTTCACCTCAAGCCCCATGATCTTCATGATCTCGGTCTGCTTGGAGCGCATTTCTACGTCCTCTTCCTCGCTTCTCTCATGGTCGTAGCCGAGAAGATGGAGCATGGAATGTGCGCAAAGGAATGCAACCTCACGGTTGAAGGAATGACCAAATTCCTCTGCCTGCTCCTGCGCCCTTTCCAGAGAAATTACGATGTCGCCGAGATTGTGAACTATCTCGTCGATGGGAGGCTCTTCGGTCTCGCCCTCGAAATCAAATAGGGGGAAGGAGAGCACATCGGTGGGCTTGTCCACCTCTCTGAATTTCTTGTTCAGCTCGTGGATCCCCTCGTTATCGGTAAAGGTTACGGAAACCTCACAATGATTTTGAAAATCCTCAAAATCAAGGGTGGTTTCAATAGCCTCGCGAACAAGCATCTTCATCTTGTAGGTTATGGGGAGCTTTTCCTGGTCATTTTCAAAATAAATTTTAAGACCCATCTTTCTTTTCATCGTCAGTTCCTTGCAGGGCGATATTGCTTGCCCTCGCCGTCCTTTCCGTTATTATTCTTTTTGTCTGCCTGAGCGTGCTTTTCTCTGCGCTCGCGGTCATATTTTTCATAAGCCAAAATTATCTTCTGCACCAGCTTGTGTCTCACTACGTCACGCTCGGTGAAGGAGTGTATTGCGATGTCCTCGATGCCCGAAAGTATCTTCACCGCCTCACTAAGACCGCTCTTTTGTCCCACGGGCAGGTCGGTCTGGGTCAAGTCACCCGTGACCACCGCCTTGGAGTTAAAGCCCAGACGGGTCAAAAACATCTTCATCTGCTCGGGGGTGCAGTTTTGCGCCTCGTCGAGGATGATAAAGGAATCGTCAAGGGTTCGCCCTCTCATGTAAGCCAAGGGGGCAACCTCAATAACTCCCTTTTCCACCTGTCGCTGGTAGTTGTCCGCGCCCATCATCTCGTAAAGCGAATCGTAAAGGGGGCGAAGATAGGGGTCGATCTTGCTTTGCAGGTCACCGGGCAAAAATCCCAGCTTTTCGCCCGCCTCGATGGCAGGACGAGTCAAAATTATTCTCGATACCTGCTTTTCGCGGAGCGCCTTGACCGCCATAGCCACGGCAAGGAAGGTCTTACCCGTACCCGCAGGGCCGATGCCAAGCACGATGGTGTTTTTGCGAATGGCGCCCACATATTGCTTCTGTCCCACGGTCTTTGCCTTGATGGGCTTGCCCTTCATTGTAACGCAGATGGTGTCGTCTCCTAAAGACTCAAGCTCTCCCGAGTTGCCCGATGCCACAGTGTCGCAAACGTATATAACGCTCTGGTCGGTGATATTTTCATTATATTTTGCCATCTTCACAAGATAGGATACCGCCGCAGAGGCTTGCGACACAACTCTCTCATCCTCTGCCGACACCACGATGACGTCCTCTCCGCTATCTGCAATGCGGTTGTGAATATGAACGCCAAACTTCTTTTCGATCAGCTTGACGTTTGCATCAAACGAGCCAAAAACCGACGCCAATGCGTCGGGCGACTCGACCTTAATGATCTTACTGCTCATAAATCCCTTTCTGCGAGCTTTCATCGAAAGCCCCGTTTATTTTATCGCCTAATCAACAATATCCACCTCAAACTCCGAGACGGCGGCGATGTCCTCGATTATCTCGATCTTGCAGAGGATCGCAAAGGAGTCCTCCTTTAGGATGGGGGTAATGGTCTTACTGACGATGATTCCGTCGGTAGCGTCCTCGCCAAGCCTACGGGATAATTCAAAGTAAGCAAGCTCCTCCGCCTCTTCAGCCGTTCTCGTAAGAGTCACGGTCTCATAGGCGGCGTATTTCACCGTTTTTATGCCAAAAGGCGTCTCAACACCTCCCGGAAGGCAAAAATTCTCCACTATATCTATTTTATCATAAAGTGCCCCATCTTTTCCACTGTTTTTTGAAATGTTAATTAAATAGTCAAAAAAAATTAAATAATTATCATAATATTCTTCGCCCGTATAGTGTTTTCCCTCATATTGGAATGGAATTTCAATGTAATATTCGCTCTTTGTTCGGGCAAAGACCTGCCCCGAGGCGCGAGTGTACATTACACCTACCCGCTCACCTTGGTAAATTCCGCTCACAAGCAGTGCGCCCTTTCCCACCGGCTGACCCGGAGAAACGCTTATCGTACCGCGAAATACGCGAACCTCCTCAATAATTCCCTCCTTGCTTGCCACCAGATTGGCGGGCTTTTTGGGAGCGTCATCCTCTTGGGGCTTCACGTTTTCCCTAACCTGCACCTCCGCCACGGTGCCCTTGATATTTATGGACATCCAAGAGATAACGTCGCTTTTGAGCAGTATTCGAGTCTCTATTTTGTCGGTGTTGGCGGCAGGGATATAGCACCCTACGAAAAAGCCCTCCTCGCGGAGCAACTGTCGTATTTGTGAGGTTGTAATAGTCTCGTTGCCCACCACATCAATATCCCAAATAACGCTTTGCGATGCGATCACCAAAACGGCGGCAATAAGTATGCCCACAAATGCGCCGATGCGAAGCTTGTAGCGATCAACGAGGGCAGGCAGACCACTCCTTTTCAAAACCGTAAAGGCAATCCCCCGTGCGTCCGCCTCCTTTTTGAATTTCTTAAAGGACGAATAGCGAATGACCATCTCCACACCCTCTGCCGTAGGGGTAAATCGTGTGTAGGGAATGCAATAATACATGCAGAGATTTAAAATCGACGCGGCGTTATCGTAGTCTGCAAATATTTTAACACCGCCCAAGAAAAAATAGCTTGGATTCATTCGCACTCCCCCCAATTCGACAAGTCAACGCCGAAGATCTCACCCTCAACCGTTATTGCTCCGCAATTATAAGAGGTGCAGATCAGCCCCTCCCCTCTTATCCTAACCTCAAAGCCCCTCGCCGCCATTATCATTTCATTTGGCGAATATTTGATTATCCTGCGGCATCCGCGCATATATAGGACGCCGCGCTCTCTTATTTCTGCCGAAAATTCGCCCTCAAGTATATCCGAGGGCAGGGCGGTCTTCTCTTCGATAAAATTTTTGATTCCCCCAAAACCTTGGCGTTTTTTGTTTTTATCTTTCATATTGTATCCTCAAGACAAATATATTTTAACAAAACCACACGAAAAGGAGAAAAGACTTATGATAAAAGAAAAAAAGGCAGGCGCGAAAATAAGCTCGGTCATTCTCACAACTGCGCTGTCTATTGCTTTTCTCCTCTTTCTGCTGCGAACTGACGTTGCAATTAACTATATGAAAAATGGACTTAAACTATGCGCAAATACAGTTATTCCGTCGCTCTTCCCTTTTATGATAGTGTCCTCGCTATTGGTGTCCAGCGGTGTGGGAGTTCGGATCTGCCGTCCGCTTTCTCTGCCTGCTCGTTTGATTTTCGGAGTTGGCGAGGGGGGAGCTTGCGCCGCGCTGTTAGGGGCAATTTGCGGCTTTCCTATTGGTGCCAAAGTCGCTTGCTCAATGTATGACACGGGGATGATGTCAAAAAAGGAGACCGAGCGAGTGCTTACATTTTGCAACAACCCCGGCTCGGCGTTTGTCATTAGTGCGGTGGGAGTTTCGCTTTTGGGCAGCTTCAAGGTAGGAGTGATTTTGTATTCCTGCGTTCTTTTGTCGGCGGTCATCACCGGAGTGCTAATGCGCCCCCTCCACAAGATAGATGACCGAAAAACCATATCCAATGCCAATCTTATCAGTGCAAGACTTCAAGGTTCTTCGGGTGGAGTATCGCTTTTTATCGGCGCGGTGCAGGATTCCGCTCTCTCTATGCTGACGGTATGCGCAATGGTGGCGTTTTTCTCGTCGCTCATTGGGTGCGTAGGCGTTTCTCTCTCCGCTCTTGGGATGTCAGACGCCCCCATCGCCGCAATATTTGGACTTTGCGAGCTTTCAAGCGGCGTCAGCGCATTGGCGGCTTTGCGCTCTTCTTATTTTCTCCCCCTCTGCGCCGCCGCCCTTGGTTGGTCGGGGATCTCAGTGCATTGTCAGATAATGGCGATTGCAGGCGGTCGCGGACTTTCATTCAAGCCCTATTTTGCGGCAAAGGCAATACAAGGAATAGTCTCTGCCGCCCTCGCGTGGACTTTTACAAAGCTATTCCCGAAGGCTTGCCAAGTTTTTTCAAACTCCGCTCCCAATTTTAGCCAAGAGATGCATATGAACAATGCCATTTTCTCTTTTTTCGTGCTTTTGTGCGCTATTGCGGTGGGAATAGTTGTGATTGTTGGGGTCAAATTCAGTAAAAATCAAGGCTCGAAAAAAATCTAAAAAAAGATAAAAATTTTTTAAAAAAGGGGTTGACAAATCAAATTTTGTTTGGTATAATATACAAGTCGTCGAAAGAACGACGATTTGCTGATATGGCTCAGTCGGTAGAGCACGTCATTGGTAATGACGAGGTCATCAGTTCGAATCTGATTATCAGCTCCAAAAATCCATCGCAAAAGCGATGGATTTTTTTGTTTTATTTTCACAAATTGATGTTTAGCGGTGACTTCACGGCGAAGCCTGTTTGAAGTTTCGCTCAAGCCTTTTCAAAGGCTTGTCGGAGCCGCCGCGATCGGCGGTCGCGCCTCGCAAGGCGCGAAACTCCCTTACCGTTCGAAAGGGCCACAGAGGGGTGAATGACAAGGCGCAGGCTTGGCAGAGGGGAACCGCACAAGTGGGGGGTTCCCCTTTCTACACAAAGCCTTTTCAAATCGCTTACCCGCTTTTTTCTTTGGCAGTAGAGGCGCAAAGAAAAAAGCTTGGCAAAAAAGAATACGCCGCAAGAGATGTTTCGCCGCGTGCGCGCGGCGACCAACGCTCCGAGCGTTGGA